>NZ_CP011924.1:3980000-4253375 GCF_000238315.3 Pseudoalteromonas piscicida | reverse complement strand
TGGAGTATCGCCAAGCGGTAAGGCAGCGGGTTTTGATCCCGCCATTCCCAGGTTCAAATCCTGGTACTCCAGCCATCTCTTTTTGAGATGTTAGCTACAAATAAATATCTACTGTGCGGAAGTGGCGGAATTGGTAGACGCGCTGGATTTAGGTTCCAGTATCTTCGGATGTGAGAGTTCAAGTCTCTCTTTCCGCACCATGTTCTCGATTGGAACTAAAACAATCAAATTTTCGTTGGAGTATCGCCAAGCGGTAAGGCAGCGGGTTTTGATCCCGCCATTCCCAGGTTCAAATCCTGGTACTCCAGCCATCTCTTTTTGAGATGTTAGCTACAAATAAATATCTACTGTGCGGAAGTGGCGGAATTGGTAGACGCGCTGGATTTAGGTTCCAGTATCTTCGGATGTGAGAGTTCAAGTCTCTCTTTCCGCACCATGTTCTCGATTGGAACTAAAACAATCAAATTTTCGTTGGAGTATCGCCAAGCGGTAAGGCAGCGGGTTTTGATCCCGCCATTCCCAGGTTCAAATCCTGGTACTCCAGCCATCTCTTTTTGAGATGTTAGCTACAAATAAATATCTACTGTGCGGAAGTGGCGGAATTGGTAGACGCGCTGGATTTAGGTTCCAGTATCTTCGGATGTGAGAGTTCAAGTCTCTCTTTCCGCACCATGTTCTCGATTGGAACTAAAACAATCAAATTTTCGTTGGAGTATCGCCAAGCGGTAAGGCAGCGGGTTTTGATCCCGCCATTCCCAGGTTCAAATCCTGGTACTCCAGCCAATGGCTATGTAGCTCAGCTGGTTAGAGCACATCACTCATAATGATGGGGTCCCCTGTTCAAATCAGGGCATAGCCACCATTTATAAATGCGGAAGTTTTGGAATTGGCAGATGTCTTGATATAGACGCTGGATTTAGGTTCCAATAACTAATGCAAAATGATATGCGGAAGTGGCGGAATTGGTAGACGCGCTGGATTTAGGTTCCAGTATCTTCGGATGTGAGAGTTCAAGTCTCTCTTTCCGCACCATGTTCTTTCAAGCAGAACTAAAACTCTTGAACTTACCTCTATTGCTGGGTATCGTCTCGACACGAAGTGGAAGCGGTAAGGTAGCCTAACTCAAATCTAGGCTAAATAAGGTTTGAACTTACCTCTATTGCTGGAGTATCGCCAAGCGGTAAGGCAGCGGGTTTTGATCCCGCCATTCCCAGGTTCAAATCCTGGTACTCCAGCCATCTCTTTTTGAGATGTTAGCTACAAATAAATATCTACTGTGCGGAAGTGGCGGAATTGGTAGACGCGCTGGATTTAGGTTCCAGTATCTTCGGATGTGAGAGTTCAAGTCTCTCTTTCCGCACCATGTTCTTTCAAGCAGAACTAAAACTCTTGAACTTACCTCTATTGCTGGGTATCGTCTCGACACGAAGTGGAAGCGGTAAGGTAGCCTAACTCAAATCTAGGCTAAATAAGGTTTGAACTTACCTCTATTGCTGGAGTATCGCCAAGCGGTAAGGCAGCGGGTTTTGATCCCGCCATTCCCAGGTTCAAATCCTGGTACTCCAGCCATCTCTTTTTGAGATGTTAGCTACAAATAAATATCTACTGTGCGGAAGTGGCGGAATTGGTAGACGCGCTGGATTTAGGTTCCAGTATCTTCGGATGTGAGAGTTCAAGTCTCTCTTTCCGCACCATTTAGTAACAATTTCTTTCCTCTTTATTCATTCCTAGCTCATTTTACTAATGCTACTTTCAAACTTTCTTCACATTAGGAAAGAAAGTGCTAAAGTTTTTATTTCTTTTATTCTCATTAATCATTTTAAGTATACCTAGCTTTGTAGAAGCAAAGGCTAGTTCAATTTGCTCTCCATCACACATAGAAATAGCACTTCAGCATTTTAGCTACTGTCAGCCCTCAGAGCAGGCAAATAAAGTTTCATTCCAAACTTTTACTAACGATACCTACTCAGTTGTGATTAACGACAACTCTTCTGAACTATCGTTAAGCTGGATAACTGGCGCTACCGCACTTGCTGGTCTACCTAACAAGTATGATTTAACACCTCTTGAGTTTATGACACGAGCTTTCAATGGCACGTTTGATATACAGAGTGAAGACATGCAGAAAGTCAGTGCTGAACTTGGCGTTATAGACGAAGCAAATGTGTTTACCGCTACTCACGGAGCAAAACATATTTTTCCTTCTATCAGACCTTCAGGAGTTCAAACTGCTTACATTTTGCAGCCCAACAGTGATTGGTTATTAAGGCTAGATGGCAAATTTGATATTAATACTTTGATGTATGTCGTCGATAAGCTAACACTGATGAGATGATCTCGCACTAAATAATGAAGCGTGCAGTAATACCGATTTATCTTAATACTTGCTCCTTCAAAAAGATCACTTAATTAAGTAAATTGGTGTAACACGCTCAGTGCAGAGAACAAAGATTAAAAACCAACTCCTCCCATAGCATGCTTAAGCACTTCTTTTTTTAACGGCCCAGCTTTATTCGCCACATTCAGCGCCAGATTTCTCAAATGCTTTAACGGTGTTACTTGATTCGAAAAACCAAAATAACATGCATCCATCATACTCATCATCAAGAGGTTGTCTTTCCTACGCTTTTTCTCATAATGATGCAATGCGCTACTGTCACCAATATCTTCTTTTGACTCAATCGCTTTAGCAAGCGCCGTTACGTCTTTAAAGCCAAGGTTTACTCCCTGCCCTGCTAACGGATTAATGGTATGAGCTGCATCTCCTACTAATACCACTCGTTCGCTCACGTACTGGTTAGCATGTTGCCTTGCTAAAGGTAAAACCGCCACTTCTTCAATCTCAAAGTCACCGGGTAGCTCAAAAAATGCTGCTTTTACTTCTTGTTTTAGCGCCTGCTTATCTAATTGCTTAAGTAAATTGAGTTTATTGCCGTTGTCATACCAAATCAGATTGGCATACGGATACTGCATAGGTAAAAAGGCAATGGGACCTGATGGCTTAAATTGCTGCCATGTTTTTTCTTGCTGCGGCGCGTCGAGTTTAATCAGTAGCCCCATACAATGTTGCTCATATTGCCACCCCGTCACGCCTATGCCACTCATTTGTCTGACGATAGAACGGCCACCATCAGCTGCAATTAACAAATCGGCGGTAAAGGATGCTGCTTGATACTCAATCGTCACGGAATTCTCATTATGAACAATACGCTTTGGGATCCCCTCAGGTGAAACCACTTTGATATCAAATTCCTTAAACTGTTGCCACAAGGCAGCTTGAATGAGGTTATTCTCAATTAAGTGGCCTAAGTGCGAGGCGTTTAGCGCTTCACAATCAAATATCAACTGTCCAGGCTTATCCTCATAGGCTTCTAGCTGCTTGTAAACCGCAGCTCTGGCGCTTCTTAACACAGGCATAGCACCGAGTTCATCCAATAACTGCTCGGAAAAGCGATTGATAGCAGAAACGCGAATATCTACCTTATCACTTGCGAGTATTTCACCAGGTGAGATGGGAGAATGTTCAATAATGGTTACGTCAACACCTTGCTTCGCTAGCTTAACAGCACACGCCGCACCAACCATGCCACCACCGACTATCAGAGCCTTGTTTTTCATGCCATATTCCACTTAATTGAGTCTTTGCGCATTGTAACGCATATAAAAACAGATGTTTGCTTAAAACACCCTGTATTGATCCACATTTTGAAAGTTAAAATCTATACTTGGCTAGACAAGATAGGTCATATAAAATACGCGTCCTTTAGGCATAATGATATCAATTCAGCATCGCCTGCACGAGAAACGCGTAGTGCTAAACACCGAGTTGTAAACGAGGCAATATTTAAATGAGTAAAAAACTGCATATTAAAACCTGGGGTTGTCAGATGAACGGGTATGACTCCCAGAAAATGGCGGATCTTTTGGATTCAACAAATGGCTATCAGCTTACAGAAGAAGCTGAGCAAGCTGATGTGATCCTACTCAATACTTGCTCGATTCGTGAGAAGGCACAGGAAAAAGTATTCCACCAACTTGGTCGTTGGAAACTACTAAAAGACACAAACCCTGATCTTGTTATCGGTGTTGGTGGCTGCGTAGCATCACAAGAAGGCGACACCATTCGTCAGCGCGCTCCATTTGTTGATATCGTGTTTGGCCCACAAACATTGCACCGCCTACCAGAGATGATCAAGCAGGTGCAAAGCAAAGAAGGTGCTGTCGTTGATATTTCATTCCCTGAAATTGAAAAATTTGACCGTCTCCCTGAACCAAAGGCTGAAGGCCCGAGTGCATTTGTTTCAATTATGGAAGGTTGCTCTAAGTACTGTACTTTCTGTGTTGTACCGTACACGCGTGGCGAAGAAGTAAGCCGTCCTTTAGATGATGTGCTCCTTGAAGTTGCTCAGCTTGCGGAGCAAGGTGTACGTGAAGTGAACTTACTCGGTCAGAACGTAAATGCTTACCGTGGTGAAATGCACGATGGTGAAATTTGTTACTTCTCTGACTTAATTCGCTACGTTGCAGCAATTGACGGTATTGACCGTATTCGTTATACAACATCTCACCCGGTTGAATTTACACCAGATATCATTGAAGCCTATGCGGATGTGCCAGAGCTTGTTGACCATTTACACCTACCGGTACAAAGTGGTTCAGACCGTATTCTAAACCTTATGAAACGCGGTCATACTGCGCTTGAGTACAAGTCAACGATCCGCAAGCTACGTAAGATCCGTCCGAACCTAAGCATGTCTTCAGATTTCATCATTGGTTTTCCAGGCGAATCGAACGCAGACTTTGAAGCGACGATGAACCTGATTAATGATATCGGCTTTGATATGAGCTTTAGTTTCATCTACTCGGCGCGACCTGGCACACCAGCAGCAGACTTACCTGACGATGTGGCAGAATCAGAAAAGAAAGAACGCCTGTATCTTCTACAGAACCGTATCAACCAAATGGCGCAGGATATCAGCCGCAAGATGCACGATACCGAGCAGCGTATTTTGGTTGAAGGCCCATCGAAGAAAAACCCAATGGAACTGCGTGGTAGAACCGAAAATAACCGCGTTGTAAACTTTGAAGGTCCACACTCAGTGATCGGCCAATTCGTCGATGTACGTATTACTGAGGCGTTACCAAACTCGTTACGTGGTGAGCTTATCCGCACTGAAGCAGAAATGGATTTACGTCGTGACGTAAAACCGTCGGATATCTTAAATAAAGCACCACAAGAACCTGAAATTAATGAATTAGGTGTTGGTACTTTTACCCCCTAGCATTTTTAAATTGTGCGCTAGCTTCGGCTAGCGTCATTTTTATAGGAAGACATTTTGAGTAATCAGATAAAGAATATAGAAATTTACTTAGAACCCGCAGATAACCACCGCCTTTCTTCACTTTGTGGTCCGTTCGACGAAAATCTAAAACAAATAGAACGTCGCCTTGGAGTTGAAATCGCGCACCGTGACAATTGGTTTAAAGTGACCGGACAAGCGGTAACGGCAAAAGCAGCTGTGGATATTCTAAAATCTCTATATGTTGATACTCAGCCTGTGAAAGGAAAAATGACAGAAATCGAACCGGATCAGGTTCATCTAGCTATCACAGAAGCGAACGTACTTGAACAAGACGCGCCAACCGTGTGGGACAAAGAAGTCTATATTAAGACTCGTCGCGGTGTGGTTAAGCCTCGTAACCCAAATCAGAGCCAATATGTCGCTAATATCTTAACTCACGATATTACCTTTGGTGTTGGTCCTGCGGGTACAGGTAAAACCTACCTTGCTGTTGCAGCAGCGGTTGATGCGCTAGAACGTCAAGAGATACGTCGCATCCTCCTCACTCGTCCAGCGGTTGAAGCTGGTGAAAAGCTGGGCTTCTTACCGGGTGATTTAACACAAAAAATCGACCCTTACCTTCGTCCACTTTATGACGCCCTATTCGAGATGCTTGGTTTTGAAAAAGTTGAGCGCCTAATCGAAAAAAATGTCATCGAAGTTGCACCTTTGGCGTATATGCGTGGTCGAACACTCAATGACGCGTTTATTATCTTGGACGAGAGCCAAAATACCACGACTGAACAAATGAAGATGTTCCTAACGCGGATTGGCTTTAATTCAAAAGCGGTGATCACCGGTGATATCACGCAAATCGATTTGCCTCGCGGTGCACGCTCTGGACTTCGTCATGCGATAGAAGTGCTCAATGATGTAGAAGAGATTTCATTTAACTTCTTTAAATCTCACGATGTAGTTAGACACCCTGTGGTTGCTCGTATCGTCGAAGCATACGAGAAGAAAGAAGAACAAGAGCGTCTCGCTAAAGCTGAAAAGCATCAAGCGAAACAGCAACCTTCTGAGGAATAAACCATGGACTTAATGCTAGATTTGCAATTGGCTTGTGAGTTTGAAAACTTGCCATCCGAAGCACAATTTCAATTATGGGCAGAACATGCACTAACGCAATTTCGCGAAGAAGCAGAATTAACGATTCGCATCGCTGACGAGCACGAAAGCCAAGAGCTTAATAGCCAGTACAGAGGTAAAGACAAGCCAACCAACGTGTTGTCTTTCCCATTTGATGCGCCACCAGGGATTGAGTTGCCACTTATTGGTGATTTAATTATTTGTCCCCAAGTGGTATACCAAGAATCCATAGAGCAAGAAAAGACCTTTCATGACCACTTCGCCCATATGGTTATCCATGGTTGCTTGCATTTACTTGGATTTGACCATATAAATGAACAAGACGCGGTAGAAATGGAAACAATAGAGAAGCAAATTCTCGCTTCTTTGAATATCGCGGATCCTTACAGAGACGATTGTTAAATTAACGGAGCAGACACAACTAATGAGCGACGATAACTCGCAAAGTAGTCAGGGTTCTTCTAGCAAGACCTGGCTGGGACGCATCACACAGATGCTGCAAGGGGAACCCCAAAATAAAGAAGAACTGGCTGAAGTCATCGCTGATGCGCAAGAGCGCCAATTGATTGACCCAGAAACCAAAGATATGATGGAAGGTGTACTCAGCGTTTCAGAGCTGAAAGTACGTGACATCATGATCCCACGTTCGCAAATGATTACACTTGATGTAGATGAGCCGCTCAGTGCTCAACTCCCTATGATGGTTGAATCTTCACACTCGCGTTTTCCTGTGATTTGTGAAGACAAAGACCACGTAGAAGGCATCTTACTTGCCAAAGATCTCTTACCTTTGATTTTGCGCGAAGAGAGCGATTTGCCAAGTATCCGCGAATATCTTCGTCCCGCTGTGGTCGTGCCTGAAAGTAAGCGTGTCGATACCCTGCTCAACGAATTCCGTCAAAAACGTTACCATATGGCTATCGTGATTGATGAATACGGCGGTGTATCTGGACTGGTTACTATCGAAGATATTCTCGAAACCATTGTTGGTGAAATAGAAGATGAACATGACGACGACGAAGAACAACAAGATATTCGTCAGCTGTCTAAGCATGTTTATACCGTACAAGCACTCACCCCCTTGGATGAATTCAACGAATTTTTCAAAACCAACTACGACACTCAAGAAGCCGATACCATTGGCGGTATTATTCTTCATGCATTTGGCCATATGCCAAGCCGTGGTGAAACTATAGACATAGATCCCCTTCAGTTTAAGGTAACTAACTCCGATAACCGGAGGATCTTACAAATTCAAGTAAGTGTACCTAAATCTGAACATGTTGAAGACTCTAGTATCTAACCTGAGTAACCTCGCAAAAGATAAGTTTGCATGGCTGGCACTAATTTCTGGCTGTGCGCTTACTTTTGCTTATTCCCCTTTTGGTTTTTGGCCTATCGCGTTTGTCAGCTTGATTATAGCGACTTGGCTTACCGATAAATCCAGTCCAAAGCTCGCGGCTAAATATGGCTTTTTATTTGGTTTTGGCTGGTTTGCCCTTGGCATAAGTTGGGTGCATGTCTCTATCGCTGAATTTGGTGGTTTACCCTTACCTGTCTCAGTGCTGTTGATGGCATTACTATGTGCTTATCTTGCCATCTACCCAACATTGGCATTTGCTTTTGCCAGCTACTTTACTCGCACACCTTGGCAACGGGTGTTGGCACTTGTTGCGGGGTTTGCCATTACCGAGTGGCTACGAGGCCATATGCTCACGGGCTTCCCTTGGCTTAGCTTTGGTTATACATTAACTGACTCGCCTCTGAGCAGTTTAGCCCCTTGGATCGGTGAATTTGGCTTAACATTGCTAGTTATTCTAGCGACAACAAGCCTTTACTATCTACTTAAACAACGTGCGATTTATCTCACCATAGCCAGCTTTGCTAGCATTGCCGGTCTATACAGTGTGCCAATCATTCAAGGCCCACTAAAATACTCGGGAGATGAAATCACCACCTTACTTGTACAAGGTAATATCAAGCAGAGCCTGCGCTGGGAGCCTGAGCAGTTTTGGCCTACCATGTCTAAATATCGAGATATGACTAGACCTAACTGGCAAGGCGTTGATTTAGTAGTGTGGCCAGAAGCCGCGATTCCTGAATTTGAAGATATCGCCTACCCATTTTTAGAAGGGCTGGACAAAGCCGCCGCGTTTAATGGCACTGCACTAATAACAGGCATTCCCGATTATCAGTTTGATACCAGAACCGCGTACAATACGCTGATCACGCTTGGTAAAAAGGAAAAAGAAGACAGCGAAGGGCAATATCACTATCTGCACAAAAACCGCTATCAGAAGCACCAATTGCTGCCTATTGGTGAGTTTGTGCCATTCGAAGACCTATTGCGTCCTATTGCGCCTCTTTTTAACTTAGCGATGTCGTCATTTACTCGAGGTGATGCGGTACAACCAAACCTACTTGCGAACGGTTTGCATGTGTTACCCGCTATTTGTTACGAAATTGCATTTAGCGAGCTTGTGAGAGGTAACTTTACCTCTGAGTCAGATATTCTTTTTACTGTGAGCAACGACGCTTGGTTTGGAGATTCCCACGGCCCGCATCAGCATATGCAGATCGCTCGCATGCGTGCCTTAGAATTACAGCGCCCATTAGTTCGAGTAACGAATAATGGTATCACTGGTGTTTACGATCCACTTAGTAAAGTTCAGCATACCATTCCACAATTCGAAGCCAATATACTGAAAAGTGATGTAAAACTAATTAGTGGAGTGAGCTGGTATGCAGAGCATGGTAATCGCCCCATCTGGTTTATTGTCGCTTTTATTATGCTGATACTCACCGCTGCAAAGGTAAAGCCCATAGTGCTTAAGCGATTTGAACGCAACTTTTTGTAGTTGCGGTGTTGTACCTTTCGCGATGTAAAATAGCTCCTACACGTAATATATAACCTCTGGTAGGAGCCGCTTTACGCGGCGAGCTTTTACCATATCACAACGTAAAATCGCACCTACACGCGATACATAACCTCTGGTGGGAGTCGCTTTACGCGGCGAGCTTTTATGCCATATCGCGATGTGAAATCGCTCCTACACGCGATATATAACCTTTGGTGGGAGTCTCTTTACGCGCCGAGCTTTTGTGCCATTTCGCGATGTAAAATCGCTCCTACACGCGATATATAACCTCTGGTGGGAGCCGCTTTACGCGGCGAGCTTTTGTGCCATTTCGCGATGTAAAATCGCTCCTACACACAATAAATAACCTCAGGTAAAAGCAGGTTTGTGTTATTACTCACAAGGTATAATAACACTCACTTTCAACCCACCTAATTCGCTATGCGCAACGGCAATGCTGCCGCCGTGCAATTCAACCAGTTTTTGACAAATAGATAAACCTAAGCCGGAGCCACCAAGATCTCGGCTACGAGACTTATCACAGCGGAACAAACGTTCAAACAATCTCCCTAGAGCTTCATCGCCCACACCAGGACTTGAATCTTCAATAACACATTGGATCTGCTGGCTTTGATAGCTAATATCCACACAGACTTCTCCCGGCTTGTCGGTATAATTTACACTATTACGAGCCAAGTTATTGAATACCTGAGCTAGCCTAGTTACGTCAATGTCGATTTCCAGTTCATCTGGTAGTTCTATATTGGCATTAAACTCAAGCCCTTCATCCGTCACAAAGTCATCAATATCTTCAACAAGACCAATAAACGCTTGTTTGGCATTGACGCGCTCTAACGCCAAGTTAAGGCTGCCAGTATCTGCCTGCGCGAGTTCATAGATATCTTTAATTAATGTGTTAAGAGTATCGAGACGGCGGTTAAGCACTTTGTAACTCTGCTTTGGATTTTCCACCAAATTATGTTCCAGAGATTCAATATACAGCTTAAGTACGGTAAGCGGTGTTCTCAATTCATGAGAAATATCTGCAAGTAGTTGCTGCTTTAAATCCAAGGTTTTGTTGAGAAGCTGCTTCTCAAGTTCCAGTGCGCGACGTTTGTTTCTCGCAAGTAATAAGAACGCGCTCAGTAAAACGACCAACACTCCCACCACTGCTGCCGTTACTATTTGTTCTACGCGCTGTTCGGCAAGCTCCACATCACGCTGTGTTTTTAGACTTTGTAGCTCATATTGATTCTTCTGGTACTCTGTATCCATCTGATAGGCCAAGGCTTTTTGACTGGCTTCTTTTTCAAGCTGAGAAACTTTAGACTCCGCATATTGCAGGTGGTAGTTAAGCGCAGACTCAA
Source organism: Pseudoalteromonas piscicida (assembly GCF_000238315.3). NCBI lineage: Bacteria > Pseudomonadati > Pseudomonadota > Gammaproteobacteria > Alteromonadales > Pseudoalteromonadaceae > Pseudoalteromonas > Pseudoalteromonas piscicida. Next base: position 4,242,719 of record NZ_CP011924.1, on the reverse strand, counting down.
AGTCACCTTTCGCGCTATAGGCGTCCTTTAACACTCGTAATGCGGTTTCCTTGAGGCCAATATAAACCTCATCTTGAGCAATAATTTGCTCCATACTTTGAATAAAAAAATCAGCTCGTTCAGGTAAAACAATTTGCGCATAGGTAGTCATCGTCTCTTGATAAAGCACTTTGCTTTGTACCGGATCGATTAACTCTAACGCTTGTTCAACATATTCTTTGGCCTTAGCTTTTTCATCTGCTTTTAATTTAACTTCAGCCAAATTACTCAGCGCCCAGCCCTGATTTCTGGTGTGGTCATTTTCTTCGAAAATCGTAAATGCTTTTTCAAATGACGCTTGTGCATTGTCATATTGGTTTAGTTTCATTTGTTCACGACCAATTCGGATCAACGTGTAAGCTGAATAAACGACATTGCCCGCTTTAATGTCATATTTATAAGCATTTTGATAGGCTTCAAGCGACTTTTCATGGTCGCCAATCACTTGATGTGCACCACCTAGGTTATAGTAAACTTGTCCAAGTAAAACCGTATTTTCCTGTTTTTGGCTTTTTAGTACCGCTATCGATTGCTGCAGTAATTCAAGTGCCTTGTCCGGTAATGAAAGATCCGAGTAAACATCTGCTAACTGAGTGATAGCAGATACCTGCAAGTCTGGGAGTTCATACTTTTTTGCCACTTCAATTGAGAGTTCGTAACTCTCTATAGAGTCTTTATAACTACCATTGCTTTTGTAAGCAGCAGCCCGAAAGCGATAAGCGTGGCTTAACAATCGATGCATATCAAGCGCAGATAGCTGAGATACGGCTAGGTTTAAATAACTAATCGCGTCGCTAAACCTCCCCTCTTTGAGCATGAGGTCACCATACGTTAAAGAGTATTTAGCTTCATATTCGGGTAAATGATGCGAGAGTAATACCTGTTTAAAGCGCTCCGCCCATTTATATGCCTCTTCGAGCTGGAAACCGTTTTTTAATGCAACCGTGGTCTTATGGTGAACGTCTGCAATTTCTTCCGGTGTTAAGCCCGACTCTAATACTTGGTCGACTTTTTGAAGTGCGCTATCACGTGTTTCTTGTTGCTGAATTTCTTTAATAAAAGCATCGTATAAACGCTCATTGGCATGAACTAGCGGGCTTAATAGTAGGCAACAAGTAAGCAGTATTATCTTAAAGTGCAACACGTAATCGTCTCTTTGTTATTATCGTTATAAATTGAGCAAAACAGCAGGCAAGTAGGCTATCATATTGCGTGAGCATTAAATAATAAATTGTGGTTCTATGTATGTCGAATAATAGTCTAACTCAGTTTTTGCTAGCGTTAAAAAGCGCGGATATAGAAAAAATAAAAACCGTGTACGCACACGCTCCCAAAGACGAGCAGATTGAAGTCCTCAAGTTTCTTTTTCAAAGTGCGCAGGGTAACACTGCACTCTATGGCCACTATCAAGATATAGCGAGTATTTGCTTACAAGCAGCATGCTTTCCAGAAGCGATGATAGCTGCGATTAACTCCTTGGAAAAGTTTGCCTTTTTCTCAACACCTTTGATCCTAGCTGAGCAAATCAATAACCTTAACCCGCAAGGAAATAACATCCTACATATTCTTTTATCGCAAATGCCCGCGAAAGATAACGGTCTAAATTACCTTAGAACCCTATTGCACTTTGAAAGCAAAGAGCTACTTCAAAATGCACTGAGTCAAAGAAACGCAAAAAAGCTAACACCTCTAGAATGCTACTTAGCTTTTAATAGCCATACTGCGCCACTGAGTATTCAAGAATTAAGCGCTTTACTTGGCTTGATGGAAATCGAAAGGCGACATACAAGCGCAGTGGAAAACCACAACGCCAAAGTGATTGAATCACACCTCCTACAACAACACCGGCTCAGTGAATATAAACAATTTCTGCTAGCCACTTACTATCAAAGCAATGCAGGCTAACTTTCCTCAGGCTTTAAATTAAGAGGTTGGCAAACTGGCGATGTATTCACTTGCCGTCATGCGGTGATAGGTGACTTGCTCGTAAAGTAAGTGCGCAGGATTTGGGTCAACCACTTCTATCGGAATTGCTTTGTGCCTTGCTATTTCCAAGGCCATTTGAGTGATATTGACACTAAAGGAAGTGCCCATAAAAATCATTCGATCCGCGGCATACATTCGTGACTGTGCTTCGCTAATACGATACAGATCGGTGTAGTATTCGTCGAATAACAATACATATGGCTTAAGTGACACGCCTTTTTCAGGCCCTCGTTGAGCAATCTTGAAAAGTGCTAACAACGACTCGGCCAATCGACTTTCGTCTACCTCATCCCAAGGGGCAGTAAAGCACTCCGTGGGCTCACCTTGGGTATGAAAGGGTGTCACCTGATCAACACGTCCATGGATCGCAATAAAGTGGTTATTACCCGCTTTACCATCTAAACCGTCAATATTTTGCGTGATCACATTTTTATTACTAAGCCATTGATGAACTTGATTGGGACCGTGATTACGGTAAGTCACAAAGCGATGGTAATACCATTTTAAGAATTCTGCCGGTTGCGATTTATACATTGCGCGCGTAGCCATTTCTTGAGGAGTGTAATTAACCGAACCTATCGTCCAAAAGCCATCCTCTCCTCGAAAGGTTGGGATACCACTTTCGGCACTCACCCCTGCACCTGTGATATACAACGTTTGCAACATGACACAACCTCAACTCAAGTAAATTTGACTCACGATAACGTAAAGTAGATACCCAAGGCTAGCAACACAAGTGCACCCGCAAGCCCAAACATAGGCAGCTTGCTACCACTAGATCCAGGCCTTTCGAGCACTTCAGAAGGTGATTCAGTCACTACCGTTTCTTCTTCCACCGGTTGTACATCCACTTTAGTCGACTCATTGGTCGCTGTTTGAGGTGAAGCCTGCGATGAAGCCTGAGCTTCCGCAGTCCCTTCAAAAGCCGTACAAGGGATCTGCCATTGATACGCTTTTCGTGAAAAGGTTTTGATAGCATCATCACCGAACAAAGCTCGTAAATGGCCAATATTTTGAAATACGACCTGATCTGTGACTTTCCTATCTGGCCATACTTTCTCTAAGATGTCTTCTTTACTGTGGATAGTTTGAGGAGCGGATAAAAATAACTCCAATATCTGAGCAGGTTTTTGTTTTAAATTTAGCTTTCTGTCGTCTTTATAAAGCTTTAGCTCTTTGCTATCAAACAAAAAATCCTTAAAAGCAAATTTCATTTCCCTAGTTCCCAACTTGGTCTTAATTACTATAATAATTATTGTTTTATTCGAATTTACTACGACATAACATTGCATTTATAGCGAAACATGCCGCGAAAATATAGGGCAATGTTACATCGGTTTACAAACTATTGATAAAATCGGCTTTTAGTATAGAGCGATCACTCAGAAAATCACTACCTAATCCTTAGAATAATTCGAATAGACTCAAAACCTAAGCGTATATAAACTGCGTTTTCCGTAATTGTTAGGCTGGCTCATGTTACTTGCTTTTATCTACTCCATGGTGTTGATAAAAACCTCATTACTCGGGTTAGGAGTAGTCAGTATTGTGCTATCAACTGTCTTTATTCTCGCGCTACACCTCAACATACCCGCTCTCTCAGTCAACGCAAAAAACCAGTTCGTTAAATCATTTAAACTTGTGCTATTTGCACACCTACTCGGATATTTGCTGTTAGTGAGTAAACTTTTGTTAATTGATGGCTGGCAAGATGTGCCTATGTTCATTGCAAGCCATTTGATCATGCATCACATATGGAGTGGGCTTATTGCTGCAATTTTGACATTGACGACCATACTAAAATACCAAACGTTCATTGCAAAACCTAAGACAGCTAAGAGCACTTAGCAAATACAACTATTTATATTTGTAAAATAAAGCAAACTGAATTCGACGCCTTCTTACACTTTATGACAGCCCCCCAACAGACCTTGACACTCCCTCTATTTATACTGTCCTCAAGTTAACCACAACGGACATTGATTATGAAAATTAAAGCGCTTTTATCTCTTGCATTACTCACAACAAGTTTATCGTCTTTTGCAGAACAAAATAACGAGACACATCGCGTTGGTTTAGACATTTCTGGCGGTGGCGCTTCTTATAAAAGCTCAAGTAAAGATGGTGATGGTGTAGGCCAAGCCTACCTGTATTACAACTATCACTTTACGCCAATTTTGGCGCTGGAATTAGGTTATAACAGCGGTGAAGACTTAGATGATTGGAAGTGTGAAGACGAAAATGATCGCAAGTTTACCTGCACACAAAATAACAAAACTTTGTTTGGTCTTGGTGCTAATAACTTAGAATTTGATAACTTTGTTGTTGCGGCAAAAGGCTACTATCAAATTTCCGACAACAGCTACTTTTACGGCAAATTAGGTGCAAACTATTATGATTACGAAATCACTCGTGGCCGCACTAAATTAATTACCGACGATGGTATCGGCTTTGTTGCTGAAGCCGGTTGGCAATATGACTGGGATAACGGTATGGCAGTTAACCTTGGCTACAAGTACCTTGATATGGGTGACTTGGATACATCGAGCCTATCTCTAGGTGTCAGCTACCGTTTCTAAAGCAACCTACCCAACCAATAAAAAAGCATGTGGTCTATACATGCTTTTTTATTCTTTAAAGCCGACGTTTTAGCCCTAGGCTTTAATCAAACGCTTTTGTAAGATCTGAACTTGATCGCGCGCTTGAGCTGCTTTTTCAAACTCAAGCTCTTTAGCAAACTTCATCATTTGTGCTTCAAGTCGGTCTATTTCTTTGGCGATCTCTTTCGCACCCATTGCAGGCATACCTGGTTTAAACTTGGCATCGATATCCACCACTTTGTCATCAGCCACTTCCTCACCGAGATCCATTACATCCATGATCTTCTTATTGAGCGCCGTTGGTGTAATGCCATTAGCCTCATTATACGCCTCTTGCTTTTCTCTACGTCTTTGCGTTTCATCTATTGCTTGACGCATTGAATTCGTCACCCTATCACCATATAAAATAGCTTTACCATGTAAGTGACGTGCCGCGCGGCCAATTGTCTGAATAAGAGAGCGCGTCGAGCGTAAGAAGCCTTCTTTATCTGCATCAAGTATGGCAACCAATGAAACCTCAGGCATATCCAAGCCCTCTCGTAACAAGTTGATGCCGACTAGTACATCAAAAACACCTTTGCGTAGGTCTCGAATGATTTCCATACGCTCAACGGTATCGATATCAGAGTGTAAGTAACGCACCTTAACATTATGGTCGTTAAGATAATCGGTCAGATCTTCTGACATGCGTTTTGTTAGCGTAGTAACCAGCACACGCTCATTCACTTCCACCCGTTTGTAGATCTCAGAGAGCAAATCGTCAACTTGAGTTGCAACTGGACGCACTTCTACTTCTGGATCTAACAGCCCTGTTGGGCGGATCACTTGCTCAGCAACATCACCCGCTGATTTATTCAATTCATAATCACCGGGTGTCGCCGAAACATAAATGGTCTGCGGCGAAATCGCTTCGAACTCTTCAAACTTTAGTGGTCTATTATCTAGCGCAGACGGTAATCTGAAACCATATTCAACTAAGTTTTCTTTACGACTGCGATCGCCTTTGTACATTGCCCCCACCTGCGAAACGGTAACGTGAGACTCGTCGATGATCATAAGCGCATCATCCGGCAAGTAATCTAACAAAGTTGGTGGTGGCTCGCCTGGTGCGCGTCCCGATAAATATCGACTGTAATTTTCAATACCAGAGCAATAGCCAAGCTCGGTCATCATTTCAATGTCGTACTGTGTACGTTGAGCGATGCGCTGCTCTTCGACTAAGCGATTTTTATCCAATAATTGATTACGACGATCTTTGAGTTCCATCTTAATGCGCTCAATGGCATCAAGGATCTTTTCTCTTGGCGTTACATAGTGAGTTTTTGGATAAATAGTCGCGCGAACCAGGTGTTTTTCAACGGCGCCAGTCAAGGGATCAAATAAACTGATCCGCTCTATTTCATCGTCAAACATCTCAACCCGTACCGCAATGGTTTCCGATTCCGCAGGAAAAATATCAATCACTTCACCGCGAACTCGATAGGTACCTCGGCTAAAATCCATATCATTACGCGTGTATTGTAGTTCAGCCAAACGCCTTAACATGTCACGCTGATCGATAGTTTCACCGACTTTCAGTAATAGCATCATTTTCATGTAAGAGTCGGGATCGCCAAGGCCGTAAATCGCTGAAACTGAGGCGACGATGATCGTATCTCTGCGCTCAAGCAAGGCTTTGGTCGCGGATAAACGCATTTGCTCTATATGATCGTTGATAGACGCGTCTTTCTCGATAAATGTGTCGCTGGCAACGACATAAGCCTCGGGTTGATAATAGTCATAATAAGAGACGAAATACTCAACCGCATTATGAGGAAAGAATTCTTTCATTTCGCCATACAATTGCGCCGCCAGCGTTTTGTTATGCGCCATAATAATTGTCGGGCGGTTAAGGTTATTAATGATGTTGGCCATGGTAAAGGTTTTACCCGTTCCCGTAGCCCCCAGCAAGGTTTGATGTGCAAGGCCTGATTCTAAACCATCGCACAGTTGAGCAATCGCTGTTGGTTGATCTCCGTTTGGCTGAAACTCAGAAACTAGCTGAAACTTATCTTCCATTACGCCTCCTTTTGAACCTCGCTTGCTGCAATTTCATTGATCACTTTCTTAAACCAATTGTAGGCAATAGCTGCGGTAAATAAATTCCCCAAAGCAGCGCCTGTAAATAACCCTGGCAACCCAGCCAACTGTGAGCCTATATAAGCGATAGGTACATAAAATATGAACAGTCGGATCACACTTAGAATGAGCGCATTCATCGGTTTATGCAACGCATTAAATGACGAATTGGTTAATATGATCACACCTTGAAGTCCGTATCCTAGCGGCATGATATAAATAAATAGCTGTATGGTCTCAACGACAGCTGGCTCATTACCAAAAGTATGACTGATGTAGTAAGCACTCAATACCAGTAATAAGTAGACCGCAAATTGAAAACCAAGCACAAATTTAAGTGTTTGGGTATAAGCATCAGCCACACGCTGATAGTGCTTTGCACCAAAGTTCTGACTTACAAAGGGAGGCAAGGTCATAGAAAGCGCTAAAACCACCAGACTTGCGATAGACTCAATACGACTTCCAACACCAAATGCGGCCACAGCTTCAGGTCCATAACTAGCTATAAGTGCTGTCATTACCGCCATTGCTAAAGGTGTCAGCATATTTGCACCAGCTGCAGGCAGGCCTATGGTGAGAATTTTTTTCGCCGCATTTGTGAAGCTGGTGTATTTTGCAGACAGTGAGATAAGACGCTTTTTAACTATCAGCAAATATAAAATGATAGTTACCCCAAGACTCCAAGACAACACACTGGCCACTGCAGCGCCTTTTACACCCATTGCATCAATAGGCCCAAACCCGAAGATTAATATCGGGTCCAGCACCGCATTTACTAATCCCCCGAGCCCCATAACTAAACTTGGCGTTTTGGTATCACCACTGGCGCGCAGCACTGAATTACCAATCATCGGCGTTATCAATAAAATCGAACCAATGAACCACACCGACATGTAGTCGTGGATAAATGGCATAACCGCTTCACCAGCACCGAGGAGAATAAAGATCTCATCGACAAAAATGAAACCGAGAATAGAAAGTAATGAAACGAATATCGCAGAGATAATAATAGCTACTGCGGCATCAAATTTGGCTTCATCGAGCAAATTGCTACCTAAAGCCTTCGCGATAACGGCGGATGTTCCAATACCTAACCCGATGGCTAAGCTAATTACAGTAAAGGTAACAGGAAAGGTGAAGCTGATTGCCGCGAGCGGCTCTGTGCCAAGCATACTAATAAAGAAAGTATCAACGAGATTAAACATCATCAGCGTGATCATCCCGAATATCATGGGGATCGTCATTCGCTTTAAAGTCGCCCCAATATCACCAAAAAGGATATCGTTGCCACTGGAATTTGACTTAGCTTGAGTCATAACAACCTATTTCTGATACTTTAAGCGGCTCATTGTATGCTATTCAAGATGTTGACGCTATGGGGTAAACGTTAAGAGTCGTTATAAAGTCTAAATTAGCAACAGTTACCTATAAAAAGCTTGTATTACGCTGCAGGATTGAGGTTTAGTGTTGAAAATAACGATTCAGTAAGTTTTGACAAAAAAGTTACAATCCAGCTTGCAAAGTAGCATGTTTTTTGCACAGCCAAAATGGTAAAAAGTTCATAAAAGCTTCACACTGAACAACAAATAAACAAAAATAACCAATCAAATATAAGCCATTGATATTATTGAAATTAAATATTTATCGAATTTTACTTGAAACGGCTGCAGCGCCCTAATTTCATAGTCTTGCAATACTTCTCAAATAATAATAAACAATGTTATCCACAGATTCCGTGGATAAGTCGCTCCAAGCCAATAGAATAAAGGTTTTCAGCTTGGAGTAATTTTGATCAATGGCGTGTTTAGTATGATCATTCTTAAAACAACAACTGGATCAATTTAGATCTCTAGACTAACCTTGCTTCTGGAAGTAAAAAGCATCTAACGACTAAAAATAACAAGGAACACATACCCAACTGTTTTAATTCAACTTTTTATTAAATCATTGATTATCGCTTTAATGATAGTAACTACTTACTGTTTGTCACGCCGCGTTTAAATAGAGATTATCAATACCACACTATTTATGCTCATTGATCTCATTCACGTGATAATTGCAATGATTTAAAGATCTCAAGAAAACATCATAAAATGAGCAGTTAGGGATATAATTCAAACAAAACGTTCAAAAAATACATTAAGCAGAATATAGCACTGTATAGATAAACAGTAAATACTGTATATGTTAATTTTATTCGACATCCCTACACGATGATTTAGGTATTTTATACAACAGCCCTATCTTTCATATTTTGCAGATCTTCATCATGTAGGCATATTGAAATCAAAACTCACTAAGAGTCATTATATGAACGATGGATAAATTACGTATTGCTCAACTTTTGCTTAGATTACTAGGCGGCAAGTCGAGCGCCGCGATCAAAACCCACTCAGGGGAACCAAAATCAAACAGCAAAGGTCAACAGGCCCTATATCAAGAATTCAAAACTAGCTAAAAAGCCAACAAATAGCGCATTAATTCATCGCTTAGTAGAGTTTTTTACGTTTCTGTGATTTTAGTGGTTGACACCTTGCAATGTCGTCATTAATATTTCGCCCCGTTGAGAGATACGCTTCCCCCTTAGCTCAGTTGGTTAGAGCGACGGACTGTTAATCCGCAGGTCCCCCGTTCGAGTCGGGGAGGGGGAGCCAAATTCTCACACTTGACTATTCCCCCTTAGCTCAGTTGGTTAGAGCGACGGACTGTTAATCCGCAGGTCCCCCGTTCGAGTCGGGGAGGGGGAGCCAAATTCTCACACTTGACTATTCCCCCTTAGCTCAGTTGGTTAGAGCGACGGACTGTTAATCCGCAGGTCCCCCGTTCGAGTCGGGGAGGGGGAGCCAAATTCTCACACTTGACTATTCCCCCTTAGCTCAGTTGGTTAGAGCGACGGACTGTTAATCCGCAGGTCCCCCGTTCGAGTCGGGGAGGGGGAGCCAAATTCTCACACTTGACTATTCCCCCTTAGCTCAGTTGGTTAGAGCGACGGACTGTTAATCCGCAGGTCCCCCGTTCGAGTCGGGGAGGGGGAGCCAAATTCTCACACTTGACTATTCCCCCTTAGCTCAGTTGGTTAGAGCGACGGACTGTTAATCCGCAGGTCCCCCGTTCGAGTCGGGGAGGGGGAGCCACTCCTTTATCGGAAAGTCAGCATCTTATTGTAGTTCCCCCTTAGCTCAGTTGGTTAGAGCGACGGACTGTTAATCCGCAGGTCCCCCGTTCGAGTCGGGGAGGGGGAGCCAATCAATAAGATATTGCTCAAAAGAGCATTCCCAAAGTTCCAAATTGTTCCCCCTTAGCTCAGTTGGTTAGAGCGACGGACTGTTAATCCGCAGGTCCCCCGTTCGAGTCGGGGAGGGGGAGCCAAATTCTCACACTTGACTATTCCCCCTTAGCTCAGTTGGTTAGAGCGACGGACTGTTAATCCGCAGGTCCCCCGTTCGAGTCGGGGAGGGGGAGCCAAATTCTCACACTTGACTATTCCCCCTTAGCTCAGTTGGTTAGAGCGACGGACTGTTAATCCGCAGGTCCCCCGTTCGAGTCGGGGAGGGGGAGCCAAATTCTCACACTTGACTATTCCCCCTTAGCTCAGTTGGTTAGAGCGACGGACTGTTAATCCGCAGGTCCCCCGTTCGAGTCGGGGAGGGGGAGCCAAATTCTCACACTTGACTATTCCCCCTTAGCTCAGTTGGTTAGAGCGACGGACTGTTAATCCGCAGGTCCCCCGTTCGAGTCGGGGAGGGGGAGCCAATTCCACGAAAGCATTAGACTTTTTCCAGCATTTACACTACTCTACAAGCAATATTCTCACTGCATTTGCTCAAATAACAACCTTCTCAGTAATTTATCGACCAGACAAAATCAAACCGATGAATTTGATAAAGAAATTGGCAATGCACCCGATACTATGGAATAACCCTCTTTAAGAAGCGTACTATGGCTGGTTTTAAAAAACTTATCGTACTCCAAGTCACCTCTTGGCTATTATTCTCCTTGATTGGTAGCTTTTTTTTCGCAACAAGTTTTGACTCTGCAATCAACAAAGCACAGCAAAGTGCCCATACCATGGTGACAGAGTATATAAAGGATAAGAAACTCACTGAAGTTACTCCTGAACATATCCGCCAAGCCTTAAATAGCGGAGATGTTTTCTCAACTTTTATTGTTCGAGACTTTGACGGTCAAACCGTTTTGCAAGTCAATACACCGAGCAACCTCCCCTTTATCGCCGAACTCATAGAATCAAATATCAATGCTATTCGCCCCCAATTTGCTGTTAACGATAGCAAAGACATCAAAATCGAATTCTTGATCAATGCACAAAGTCAGGCGCAATTACTACAACAAGCCCTACTGCTACTTATCATTATTTCAGCGTTAGTTGCCTTTATTCCTGTTTTCTTTATGCAAGGCGTCTATAAAAAGCTGAATCGCAACGTTAGTATGACAGTTGCCAATGCTGTAGATTCATATATCACGCAAAATCAAGTTACCGACAATATTGAATTTGACTTTAACGATGGCAAAGTTGCAGAACTCGGCCAAGATTTAATCCCCTCTTTTAAACGCTTAGCTAGCTTTTTAAAGTCAAAGCAAGAAGACATCAAAAATGCCGCCCACTCTATCAAGCAAGAAGCGTATAAAGATGTGGTTACGGATCTTGGCAACCGTAATATGTTTGTTGAGTACTACGAGCAATATATCGAGTCGTCTGCCAAAAAGGCATTTGGCTCACTGGCGATGATCCGTTGCTCTGAATTACAGGTCATTAACCAAACCCGTGGCTATCAAAAAGGCGATGAATACATTAAGTCAGTATCGGATATCATCAAGCACGTTACAGGTACTTATGCCGGCAGCCAAGTGTTCCGTTTAAATAGCTCAGATTTTGCAGTGATCTTACCCAATGTGCCAAGTAAAGAAGCGGAAGAGTTTGGTGAAACACTGCAAGCGCGCTTTACTCAGTTCCAGCAAAACCAAGAACTATCATCGGTTGCAAACACTGGGATCGTGCCTTACGAGAACGGTAAACCACTTGGAGAACTACTGTCGGTTGTCGATAATGCGATGAGTATGGCGCAAAGCAAGCAAGCCAATGCTTGGCATATTCAACGTGAGTCTGACTTAGTGAATAATGTCAGTGCTGGATTTGGCAACCAAAACTGGCGTCGCGTGATCCGCGATGTGATCAACAGCAAGCGTGTTAGCTTGATGATGCAAAATATCATGCCAATTGGTAAAAATTCTAAAGCCTACGCAGAGATCCAATCCCGCTTCAAAACTGAAGAAGGACAGATGCTGCCAACGGCCTCTTTCCTTGCCATGGCAGAAAAGCTAGAAATGGCCATCGAGATTGATCAGCTGATCATCGACACCTCGCTAGAACTTATCAAAACGCGTAACTTTAATGAAAAGTATTTTGGGATCAATGTTACCGCATCGAGCGCTCATAACGATCAATTTGTGATCTGGTTAGAGCGTCGTTTGTTAAAAGAAACCAATCTAGCCTCTAAATTGGTATTTGAAGTTAGCGAGTTTGGCTTACAGCAAAATATTAAAGCCAGTAAGCGCTTTATTGATATGGTGCACCGTGCCGGCGCTCGTATCACCGTTGAGCGTTTTGGTGTGGGTTTAACGTCGTTTAAGTTCTTCAGAGACTTAAAACCTGACTATATCAAAATGGATGCAAGCTATACTCGGGGTCTTGAAGAAGACAAGAATAATCAATACTTTATGCGATTAATGGTTGACCTTGCACACCGTATCGGTGTCAACGTATTTGCCGAAGGTATCGAGAGCCAAGAAGAGAAACACATCGTCGAAACGCTTTGTTTGGACGGTGTACAAGGCTATTACATCGAAAAGCCGAAGGAAATTTAGGAAGCCGGAGCTTGGATAACTTACCTCTTATCCAAGTTCAACGAAAGTTCCAAGGGCAACTTGTGTGCCCTTCCCTTGATCCCCTGCCGTCGCGCTGACTTTCGCACACTATCATTTGCCACACTAGTTACAATCTGTGTTACTATTGGCAGGAATTATCATTCAAATTTATCCATGTGTATTAAGAAGTTCACAAAGATAAGCTTGAAGATTATTTCGGCACTAGCGGTAATCCAAGATCTAGCAATAAAATCATTCTATCACCATGATTTTATTGCTAAAAGCTCATTTATTTAGCCTGATAAGCAAACTCTGAATTAGGATTACTTGCTAATAACTGAATGAAAACTGTCAGCATTATATGACAAGCTACAGCCTCACACTATTTGAGACGCTAGCTAAAATGATAGCAGGCACATGTTTTCACTTAAAAAAATTCAAAGCGGAACGGTGCTATCGGTTTAATTCTACTAAAAAGTATTTTTAGCAAAATTAAATCCATTCAAAACTTGCACCTAGTAAGTTCTTTAATACAGTTAACTATCACCTCGATTTGACGGGAAAAACCCGCATAAAGTGAATAAGTTATAGAGGCAGGAATGACCGAATACATTTTGTTGCTCATTGGCACAGTGCTGGTGAATAACTTCGTTTTAGTCCAATTTTTGGGCTTATGTCCATTTATGGGGGTATCTGGAAAATTGGATACCGCAGTGGGAATGTCGTTAGCGACCACCTTTGTTCTCACGCTAGCCTCAGTTACCAGCTATTTGGTCAATCAGTATATTTTATTGCCGCTCGACCTCACTTTTTTAAGAACAATGAGCTTTATTTTGGTTATCGCGGTAGTTGTACAATTTACGGAAATGGTGGTGCGTAAAACCAGTCCAACCTTGTATCGGTTACTGGGGATTTTCTTACCTTTGATCACCACCAACTGCGCTGTACTAGGCGTCGCACTACTTAATATCAAAAAAGACCACACCTTTTTAGAGTCTGCTGTCTATGGCTTTGGCGCTGCGGTTGGCTTTTCTATGGTTTTGGTGCTATTTGCCGCTTTGCGTGAGCGTTTAGCTGTCGCTGACGTGCCGACACCGTTTAAAGGTGCATCGATAGCAATGATCACCGCAGGACTTATGTCGCTTGCGTTTATGGGCTTTTCTGGATTGGTTAAGTTTTAGATATGACATTACTTTACGCATTACTTGCGCTGGGTGCGCTGGCGCTTATTTTTGGTATTGTGCTTGGCTATGCAGCAGTGAAATACCGAGTTGAAAGCAACCCAATTGTTGAACAGATAGACGCCATTCTGCCACAAACTCAATGCGGCCAGTGTGGCTATCCCGGCTGTCGACCGTACGCTGAAGCGATTGCAAATGGCGATGACGTAAATAAATGCCCTCCAGGCGGTGAAGCAACAGTGAAAAAACTGGCGGACTTAATGGGCGTAGAAGCAAAGCCACTGGCTGGCGGAGAAGACGCAGAGCCGGTCAAGAAGGTGGCTTACATTCGTGAAGACGAATGTATTGGCTGTACCAAATGCATTCAAGCTTGCCCCGTGGATGCTATCGTTGGTGCAACCAGACAAATGCACACCGTGCTCATCGACGAGTGCACAGGCTGCGATCTGTGTGTCGAGCCCTGCCCGGTCGATTGTATTGATATGATCCCGGTTGCACAGACCAAGCAAACGTGGAAGTGGCAGCTAGACGCCATTCCTGTGACACAGATTGATTAAGAGGTTTAAGTGGACACATTACTTGAACAAATAGAAAGCGGAAAACTGTGGCAGTTCCCAGGTGGCATCCATCCACCAGAGCAAAAGACATTATCCAACCAGCAACCGATTGCTCGTTTACCTTTGCCTGATAAACTAATCCTGCCCCTAAAGCAGCACATTGGTGCCAATGGTAGCCTGTTAGTTAACTCTGGCGATCACGTCCTTAAAGGGCAAGCATTGACGGCTCCCGGCACGAACTGGTCGCTGCCCATCCACGCTCCCACATCTGGCATCATTGAAGCGATAAAACCGATGCCATCGGCGCATCCATCCGCGCTACCTGAGCTCAGTATTATTTTGCGCCCAGACAGTGAAGATAAGTGGACACCAATGAACCCAATTAGCGACATTAGCACGCTTGATAACAAACAGCTTATCGATATTATCCACCAAGCTGGTATTGCCGGTATGGGCGGTGCGGGATTCCCAACCTATGTCAAAGCAGACAGCCCAAAGCCCATTGAGTTTTTAGTCGTCAATGGCATTGAATGCGAACCATATATTACAGCCGATGATCGTTTGATGCGTGAGCACGCCAAAGAAATCATCGCAGGCGTCGAAGTGCTACAAGGTATATTGAAGCCACAAAAAGTGTTATTTGGCATTGAAGATAATAAACCTGAAGCCATTGCGGCGATCACCGCAGCAGCTCAGCATAATCCAGATATCCTAGTCCGTAGTGTGCCAACTAAATACCCCTCTGGTGGTGAAAAGCAACTGGTCAAACTACTAACCTCTAAAGAAGTGCCAAGCACTGGGATCCCGGCGGATATCGGCGTTCTAGTGCAGAACGTTGGAACACTGTTCGCAATTTGGCAAGCCATTTTTGAGGGTAAACCACTTATTGAGCGTGTAGTTACCGTGACCGGTAATACCATTACTCAGCCAAGCAACGTGTGGGCTTTACTCGGCACTGAAATAAAGCACCTGCTAGACTCACAAGGCTTTTCGCCAGTAGAGGCGCAGCGCGTAGTCATGGGCGGTCCAATGATGGGCTTTACCTTGCCATCGGTTAGGATCCCTGTGGTCAAAACCACCAACTGTATACTCGCGCCAGACAACCAAGAACTTGCGATCCCGGGTGATGAAAAGGCATGTATTCGCTGTAGTGCCTGTGCAGATGCCTGCCCTCAAAGCTTATTACCGCAGCAGTTACAATGGTTTGCTAAAGGCAAAGAGTACCAAAAATTAGAGGAATACAACCTCTTTGACTGTATCGAATGTGGTGCGTGCTCTTATGTTTGCCCAAGCGAAATCCCCTTGGTGCAATACTATCGAGTTGCCAAAGCCGACATTCGCGAACAAAAGCTTGAACAAGTCAAAGCAGAGCGTGCTAAAGAGCGTTTTGAAGCGAGAAAAGAGCGCTTAGAGCGCGAACAAGAAGAGCGTCAAAATAAACATAAACGCCGTTCGGCGGGCGCTGCACCAAAAGCCGCAGATAAAGAAAAAGTGCAAGAAGCACTCTCACGCGTTAAGGATAAGCAGTCAGATAAATCCGCGGTCCAAGCTGCGATTGCACGCGCCAAAGCCAAACGAGGTGAGAACGGCGAATTAGAGCCGGATAACAGCGCCATTGCAGAAGAGCGTGAAAAACGCAAAGCGCAGGCGCGTAAATATAAAGAAGAAAAAACTGACCAGCCTGAAAGCACAGATAAAAAAGACGCAGTAGCCGCCGCCATTGCCCGTGCAAAGGCGAAAAAGGCCGCAGCCCAAGCATCATCTGAGTCTGAGCCAGCAGCAACAGATGATAAAAAGGCAGCCGTAGCTGCTGCAATCGCCCGGGCTAAAGCCAAAAAAGCAGCCGCAGAAGACACTGCTGAGCTTGAAGCCAATGCAGCGCCAAGCGATAAAAAGGCTGCCGTTGCTGCCGCAATTGCCAGAGCTAAGGCCAAGAAAGCTGCTAAAGAGGCGGAAGAAGCTGGCGCAAGCGTGAGCGAACAAGCAGAAGCCGCCCCAACAGAAAGCGCCGAGGAAGATCCACGTAAAGCCGCCGTTGCTGCCGCAATTGCCAGGG
Source organism: Pseudoalteromonas piscicida (assembly GCF_000238315.3). Classification (NCBI taxonomy): domain Bacteria; kingdom Pseudomonadati; phylum Pseudomonadota; class Gammaproteobacteria; order Alteromonadales; family Pseudoalteromonadaceae; genus Pseudoalteromonas; species Pseudoalteromonas piscicida. Next base: position 4,226,299 of record NZ_CP011924.1, on the reverse strand, counting down.
CTAAGGCCAAGAAAGCTGCTAAAGAGACGGTAGAAGCTGGCGAGAGCACAGGCGAGCAAGCAGAGGCTGTCCAAAGCGCTCAAACCGATAATGCTGACGAAGATCCACGTAAAGCCGCCGTTGCTGCCGCAATTGCCAGAGCTAAGGCCAAGAAAGCAGCTAAAGAGGCTGAAGAAGCTGGCGCAAGCGTGAGCGAACAAGCAGAAGCAGCTCCAACACAAAGCGCCGAGGAAGATCCACGTAAAGCCGCCGTTGCCGCCGCAATTGCCAGAGCTAAGGCCAAGAAAGCCGCTAAAGAGGCACAAGAAGCTGGCGAAAGCGTGAGTGAGCAAGGCAAAGAAGCAAATGAGCCAACGGCGGGATCAGAAACAGACTCCAGCGGTACAGAGCAAGGTGCTGAGGGCACATCTGAGCAGCAACAAGCCAGCCCTGAAGCACGTAAAAAAGCCGCCGTTAAAGCCGCAATTGCGAGAGCAAAAGCGAAGAAGCAAGCGAAAGAACAAGAAGGAAATGAACCGTCATGAAACTAACCATGGCCTCATCCCCGCACAATCATAGCCATAAATCAGTCAACAAAATCATGATGACCGTCATGGCAGCCTGCATTCCCGGGATCTTAGTCCAAACCTACTATTTTGGTTTAGGTGTATTGATCCAGTTGGCTTTGGCGCTTATTACCGCAAGCCTTGCTGAAGCGCTAGTGCTAAAGCTAAGAGGTCGAGCAATATGGCACAGCCTCAGCGACGGTAGTGCTTGGCTCACTGCTGTGCTACTGGCCATCAGTATTCCGCCACTAGCCCCTTGGTGGATAACCGTCATTGGCGCATTTTTTGCCATCGCAATTGTAAAACAGCTATACGGTGGCCTAGGCTTTAATCTTTTCAACCCAGCCATGGCGGCCTATGTATTATTGCTGATCTCCTTCCCTGTACAAATGACTTCATGGTCACCTATTCAAGCACTCACGCTAGAGTCGCTAAGCTTTGTCGACCAACTCGCGATGATCTTTACCGAGTCCACCAGCCAAGGTGTCTCACTTGACGTATGGCGTGCAGGGGTGATTGACGGTGCGACTGGTGCCACGCCATTAGACTCGGTAAAAACCGCAGTCTCGCAAGGCTTAACCGTGAATGAGGCGATGAATAAGCAGGGTTTTGGAGCACTTGCGGGACTTGGTTGGCAATATGTTAACCTGGCCTTTTTGCTAGGTGGTCTTTATCTGCTAAAAGCCAAAGTGATCAACTGGCATATTCCAGTGGCCTTTATTGCCAGTCTTGGCCTTGCTAGCGCAATTGGCTATATCATTGCCCCTGAGTCAGAGCCCGGTACCCTATTCCACTTGTTAAGTGGCGGCGCTATGCTTGGTGCCTTTTTTATAGCCACCGATCCGGTGTCGGCCTCTACCACTAACTTAGGTCGCCTGATTTACGGCGCGGCAATCGGCTTAACAGTCTATGTTATTCGTCAATTTGGTGGCTATCCAGACGCCGTTGCATTTGCAGTTGTGATCATGAATATGGCAGTACCACTTATCGATCATTACACTCAGCCTCGTACTTATGGTCATGGAGCTAAATCATGATAATTCAATCGATGCAGAAAAATGGCATCATCCTCGCGGCATTTGCACTGGCAACAACAGGAGCGGTCGCACTGATTAATGACCTCACTAAAGATAAAATTGCCAGCCAAGAGCAGCAGCACCTGATGCAACTACTTTCTCAGGTGATTGCAGCAGATATGTACGACAATACACTGTATTTGGATTGCACCACCAGCAACGCCTTAGAACTCGGCCCAGGCGGCCCGCACACCATTTACAGAGCCAGACTCAATGGCGAACCCTCAGCCCTATTAGTGAGACATATCACCCCCAAAGGCTACAGTGGCAATATTGATGTCTTAACCGCTGTTGATAGACAAGGTCTGATCTCAGGTGTGCGTGTAACGCGCCATGAAGAAACCCCAGGACTTGGTGATAAGGTCGAGCTGGCAAAATCGGCTTGGGTAACGACTTTCAACGGCGTTCAAGTTGAAGATGAAAAAGACCCTAAAATGAATGTGAAAAAAGACGGTGGTCAATTTGATTCATTTACCGGCGCAACCATTACCCCACGCGCTGTGGTAACCTCGGTAAATCAGGCCGCATGGTTTGCCAAAACTCATTTTGATGCGCTATTTAACGCGCCTAATACTTGCGAGGTGTCGCAATGAGTCAGTTAAAATCGCTCTTTCAAGAAGGTACATGGCAAAATAACCCTGCTTTAGTGCAGCTTTTGGGCCTGTGTCCGCTCCTCGCGGTGACTTCAACGGTAACCAATGCGTTAGGGCTTGGTATCGCCACATTACTGGTACTGGTTGGTTCTAACTTTACCGTATCCGTGGTGAGAAACTGGGTGCCAAAAGACATTCGTATTCCCGTGTTTGTCATGATCATCGCCGCCTTTGTTACGGTTATTCAACTACTCATGAACGCTTATACCTTTGGTCTGTATCAATCCCTTGGCATATTTATTCCGTTGATCGTGACCAACTGCGCCATTATTGGTCGTGCCGAGGCATTTGCTTCGAAGAATAGTCCGCTGTTATCGGTTTGGGATGGTTTAATGATGGGACTGGGTTTTGCACTGGTGCTATTTGTACTGGGTGCAATGCGCGAACTCATTGGTCAAGGAACACTATTTGATGGTGCCGAGCTACTCCTTGGCAACTGGGCAAGTGTATTGCGCATTGAGATCTTCTCATTCGATCATCAATTTTTAGTTGCAATCCTGCCACCGGGCGCCTTTTTGGGCCTTGGTTTTTTGATTGCCGCTAAAAACATTATCGACGCTCAGCTCAAAGCTAAAGCAGCGCCAACAGCCGAAGAAGTAAAAGGCCCAAGAGCACGGGTCACTAACTTAAACTAATGCGGTAATAATAATGCCAATTTGCAGCGATACCGTCACTATCGCTGCTTAATGAAAATAACCGCATGCTACCGTCATTGAATTTAGCAAGTAAATCTTATGAATAAACAAAAACGTATAGAAATACTCACGCGACTCAGGGACGAAAATCCACACCCTGAAACTGAGCTAGAATACTCATCACCATTCGAGCTTTTAGTTGCCGTTACCCTCTCAGCACAAGCCACTGATGTTGGGGTAAACAAAGCGACACGCAAACTCTTCCCTGTTGCCAACACACCAGAAAAGATCCTGGAGCTTGGCCTTGAGGGCTTAAGAGACTATATCAAAACCATTGGTTTATTTAATTCAAAAGCCAATAACGTCTATAAAATGTGTCAGATCCTCGTCGACAAGCACGGCTCCGAAGTTCCTGAAAACCGTGAAGCACTCGAAGCGCTGCCAGGCGTGGGTCGCAAAACCGCCAACGTGGTACTAAACTGCGCCTTTGGCTGGCCGACTATTGCTGTAGACACCCATATATTCCGCGTCTCCAATCGCACCAAGTTTGCTATGGGTAAAGATGTGGTGGCCGTCGAGCAAAAGCTGGAAAAGGTTGTACCAAAAGAGTTTAAAGTGGATGTCCACCACTGGCTGATTTTGCATGGCCGTTATGTCTGTGTTGCCCGCAAACCCAAGTGCGGCTCATGTATTATTGAAGACTTATGTGAGTTTAAAGAGAAGACTGAAATTTAAGTCACACTAATTATTATCTGAATTTGGGCTTACTTCACTGCTTAATTAAAACTTATCAGGGAGAGTTATAAAACTCTCCCATCTAAAAAATAATATTGAAAAATTTAACTTGGAAGCGCTTTTAACTCAGTGTTGCCCTGATTGAATGGATTTAAGCTTGTACCATAAGTTCGTTTTATCCACTTAGCTTGCTTTTCAACTAATGACGAAATATCAGGGTTTCCAGGTAGTGGGTAATCTTCTGGTTTATAACGTCCTAAACTGGGTTGTTTTAATAATAAAAATCTGTGTTGCCAATATCGATAATAATGCCTTTTAGTTAACCCTAACCCTTGTTCATAAATAGTTTCGAAATCTAAACTATCAGCTTTTTGTAAAAATCGAGCATAAAAATAAAGAGCTTGCACATAATAAAACTTAATATGGCTTAAGTCTGGTAATGCTGATTGGTAATACCGAATTATATTCTCATTCAGCTCATTATGTTCTAGCTCAGATGACTGTTCATGCTCGCATGAAAAAGCATACATCAACTTTTTTAAACCTCGAGTATAAGGGTTAACGCTAACCAATTTATCTATAGCTTCGAAGCTCACATAGGTTTCACGAAATTTAAGATAAGTTAACTGCACCCTTTCCATATGCTGATTTTCATATAGATCATCAATTGAATGATTTAGTTGATTTAGATTGATTGCACCATATAAATAACCTTGTGCCTCGAAGTAACTCAAGTCAGTGTTAACAAGATTCATTAAAGATTCAACATTCATTGCAACTTGAACATTCCATAACCTCAAAGTAACGTAACGATATGAATTAAACTTTATGTCATGGGCAACTCTATCAAGTGCATAACCTTCCATCTGATATAGGCTTGCTGCGATATAGTAAACATTTCTTTCAAGCACTCGACCTCTTTCATAATTTCCTGAAAGAGCCGATAAAGACTCAATTGTCATTAAAGATTTTAATTTCTCATAAGCAGCATCAAACTCGCCATTATAATAGCGCACGCTTAGCTCAATGAGCTTCCATACCGATTTTGCATGGCCGTTATGTCTGTGTTGCCCGCAAACCCAAGTGCGGCTCATGTATTATTGAAGACTTATGTGAGTTTAAAGAGAAGACTGAAATTTAAGTCACACTAATTATTATCTGAATTTGGGCTTACTTCACTGCTTAATTAAAACTTATCAGGGAGAGTTATAAAACTCTCCCATCTAAAAAATAATATTGAAAAATTTAACTTGGAAGCGCTTTTAACTCAGTGTTGCCCTGATTGAATGGATTTAAGCTTGTACCATAAGTTCGTTTTATCCACTTAGCTTGCTTTTCAACTAATGACGAAATATCAGGGTTTCCAGGTAGTGGGTAATCTTCTGGTTTATAACGTCCTAAACTGGGTTGTTTTAATAATAAAAATCTGTGTTGCCAATATCGATAATAATGCCTTTTAGTTAACCCTAACCCTTGTTCATAAATAGTTTCGAAATCTAAACTATCAGCTTTTTGTAAAAATCGAGCATAAAAATAAAGAGCTTGCACATAATAAAACTTAATATGGCTTAAGTCTGGTAATGCTGATTGGTAATACCGAATTATATTCTCATTCAGCTCATTATGTTCTAGCTCAGATGACTGTTCATGCTCGCATGAAAAAGCATACATCAACTTTTTTAAACCTCGAGTATAAGGGTTAACGCTAACCAATTTATCTATAGCTTCGAAGCTCACATAGGTTTCACGAAATTTAAGATAAGTTAACTGCACCCTTTCCATATGCTGATTTTCATATAGATCATCAATTGAATGATTTAGTTGATTTAGATTGATTGCACCATATAAATAACCTTGTGCCTCGAAGTAACTCAAGTCAGTGTTAACAAGATTCATTAAAGATTCAACATTCATTGCAACTTGAACATTCCATAACCTCAAAGTAACGTAACGATATGAATTAAACTTTATGTCATGGGCAACTCTATCAAGTGCATAACCTTCCATCTGATATAGGCTTGCTGCGATATAGTAAACATTTCTTTCAAGCACTCGACCTCTTTCATAATTTCCTGAAAGAGCCGATAAAGACTCAATTGTCATTAAAGATTTTAATTTCTCATAAGCAGCATCAAACTCGCCATTATAATAGCGCACGCTTAGCTCAATGAGCTTCCATACCTGCTTTACCCGAAATTCATTACTTTTTGTTATAAGCCCTTCAATATTAATTGCTTCGTGGGCAGCTAAAAATTCAGAGCCTAGATTTAAATCACTTGAAAATTGAGAGATGTTATCGATCATCTCAAAGTAATCTTCAAGTTCAGTTTCACTTCTCACTACATTTTCTTTTGCACCGTAATCGATCGCACTTAACAAATTGTTAAATAAAGATAAGAAGATATGCATTGCTTTTTTATTTGTTTTCCTGAGTTTATAAACAAACTCCATGAGCTGCAGGTTGTATTTAAAGGCTTGCCTGAACAATTCTAGCTTGTCTTTTTCTGCCGTATGTTGTTCAAATCGAAAACGGGCAAAACGTTGGATAACCGATTGTAATGAATAAAACTCACCATAAGCTTCGACTAATGATTTATTTGTAAGAACAGCAATATCTTTATCACTAATCGGCTTTTTCAATTTACTTGCCTCTTCGTTTCTATCCTTCCTCTTACTCTCTGTTATTAAATGTTTAAATGTATCGAGGTCTATTCCGTCAGGAAATAACGAGAAGGACTCCAATGTACGTTTCTGATGTTCCTCCAATGAACGGTAAGAATAAAGAATAGAAACATAAAGAGACTCTTGACGATTAATATTCAAATCAACTTCATCGTCAAACATTAAAATTAAGTCTTCTTCTTTAACCTTATCAAAAAAGTCGTCTTCTAACTCTTGCTTTAACTCTTTTAAGCTTTTACCTGCAGGCATACCATCACAAATTAACTTAATGGCTAACGGGTTATTATTTAGTAGTGGTTCTAGAATTTTTCTGCGCGCAAACTCTTGATCTTTATCACTGTGGTAACCATTTTTAGTTAGGCGATTAAATAATGCTAATACTTCTTCAGATTCCATTTGCCGAAATGGCAACACATCTTCCCATTCAGCATTAACACTTTCTCTGGAAGTAACCAACACATTTGCGTACATTAGTGTTTGCGATAACAATAACCTAACTTGTTCTACTTCTTGCTTATTTTGGCTTTTACCCGCTTGTTTTAAATACAATAAACTTTCTAAGTTATCAAAAATCAGTAAGCGCTCTCGCTGATCATGATGTTTTGCTAAGTGATCAAATAAATCATCAGCGGCACGTAAGTTAAAGGCACTGCCGATGTGCATTTCAAGCTGATTACTACTTGAGATATGTTCACAATCAATAAAATTCACACCTGCATCAAAATGCCCGCGATTCGCTAATTCTAATGCCACTTTTTTTGCTATTGTTGTTTTACCTAAGCCACCACTGCCTTTAATTGTTAATAACCTTTGTTTGTTGGCTGCTTTAGCAAGCTTTTGGCTGATATCCGCTAAATCAGATAAGCGCCCAGTAAAACCTTGCAATTCACTTGCATTAATACCTTTAGGTAGTAATGGTTGATACTTCTGCCAATGCTTGCGATTTTCTGGTTTCAGAGATTCTAATAACTCACCGCTAATATGCACCGATTGAACATTACTTTTATCAATGAAGTGTTTAACATCCGGCCTTTTAAATAGCTGATGCGCTAATTTATCAAGAGGTTTAAGCTCTTTGCCTTGTTGATTTAACAGAGGAAAAACCAGTAATGGAAACTTAACTCGCCCTAGTTCTTGCTCATTCAATGGTTTATCTGTGATCAACACTGTTATTTTAGCATTAAATGGTAAGCTACTTTCTAGTTCATCAATTGCTAGGTAATCACTACAAGCGTTGTCGTCTTCAATCAACAATCCACTACTCGTTGTTTTGGCTAATAAAAATAAAATGGAATAATCATCAGCCTCCATTAAGTTACTTTCTGTAAAAGCTTGTTGCGAAATAGGATGTTTAAACTTTTTAAGTTTTGCGATGATATCCGAATCATCTATTGGTTTATCTAAAGGTGAGGCTGTAAATAGACCAATTTTATCGTACTTATTTGGTTCTTCGTTAAGTGGTTGAACTGATTCTTCTAGTTGCTGAATTATTTGTTGCTGCTCTAGTTTATTTTTGCATTCAGCTAGTTGCTGAACAGAAGCTATCAACGGTTGACCAAAGTCACTAAAAGTAAGTAATTCTACATTAATACCGATTAATTTTTGCTCTATTATTTCTTTGTCTTTTTCTCTTACAAGTGCATAGTGAGGGCCTGTATTGCCGTCAAACAGTTGGTTTTGCTTTACAATTTCAGCCAATAACTCAGCATCATTAAGTGAACAGCCTATAAATAGAAGAATCTTATTGCTAAGTAATTCTCTAAACTTTGTAAGTGCTGTTTGATAGTGTTCTTTGGCATTTTCTTGATATAGGCGATAATATGATTGTGGTGTCAGCACCATGTTTTGGGGAACATCTATTTTACCATGTAAATGCCAAAGCATTTCATGGGAGCCGTTTCGAGTAAATTCGGCAAGTTTGTTTGTGTTGTCATTATCAAAAGCACAAACATTAACTGATTCTGTATGTGCCCATTCTAATACCTTGTCATAATTTAAGGTAACAAGCCTGCTACTTAATTGCCATATTGCCTGTGGTAACGCCTTACAACTATCGTCCAATTGAGTGAAATCTATTGCAAATTGGGATTGCATAAAATCATACCAGCGCCTGCCTGACAATTGCTCTTGAGCTTCTTGTGCAGCCTGTTGGAGCTTTCCTTTCTTCACAAGCAATTTTACTAGCTGACTATCATCTAATAACTCTTCATCTTCCAATCTTTCTGCTGCAAAGTTAAGTAGTTCAGGCCAAGATGGAAAAGCTCTACTCCCATCTTTCTTTTCGACAGACATAGAAACACCAGCACCAATTAAAGGAATAACATCATTGCTAGCTAAGTGTGCTTTTAAAGATTGGGGAATTGAAAGTTCTGCCATGAAAAATCCATATTATTTTATTGCATTAGGAACTATGCCACTGAAAAGCAAAAAAATTCAAGTGCTATTATACTTTCAACCAGACAACTACCTTGCTTATCTTTTGGCTGGCCGACTATTGCTGTAGACACCCATATATTCCGCGTTTCCAACCGCACCAAGTTTGCTATGGGTAAAGATGTGGTGGCCGTCGAGCAAAAGCTGGAAAAGGTTGTACCAAAAGAGTTTAAAGTGGATGTCCACCACTGGCTTATTCTCCATGGCCGCTATGTGTGCACCGCGCGTAAACCTAAATGTGGCAGCTGTATTATTGAAGACTTATGTGAGTTTAAAGAGAAGACTGATAGTTAATCTTTGTTTTAGCATAAGCACAACTTTTATTTATGGTGGTTACCGTGAATTTGTTGTTTCGTAAAATTATCCAAGTGTTCTGGAAACACAGATCGCTGCGTAAAGCAGCTCCTACTTTACGCCACATTCGTATCGACGAGATGGCTAGCCTAAGGCAATACCACTGCTGAATACCCTATTCCATCTGGTCCGTTACCAGTAGGGAGTTCAAATAAGGTTTTGCCAGATACAATATCTATAACAAGGACCTTATTTTTTTGGTAAGCGGATAAAAATAAAGTGCGATCGTCTGGATGGAGGATCACGCCTTTTGGTCCTGTTCCCAGCTCAAACTTTATTTGACGCAGCTTTTCTTTGTGCATTGCATCGATCACATCAAGGGTGTGATTCCTATAGTCTGGGATCACAGCAAGCTGCTCATCGCGGGTAAGTAACACACGGTATGGAAAGCTATAGCCTTTCCATTGCTTAATTATACGCTCATTTGCTACATCAAACACGGTAACTAAGCCATCATCGTTGCTACCAACCCAGAGCTCTGAGCCACTTTTATTTATAGTGATAGCCTCTGGTACTTTTGGCATTGAAATTTTGCGAAGTAAGGCACCTGACTTTACATCTAATTCAGACACTGAATCTGCGCGCATATTTGTGGTGTAAACACGCTCGCTAGACGCCGGCAGCGCCACCATATGAGAGCCTTTTTGCTCTGTTGCTATTACTTTATCAATTTTCCCCGACTCTATATCAACGATTACCACACTGTCTGAACCTTCAGACGATACTGCAACGCGTTTTTGGTCTTTAAAAAACAACACGCCATGTGGCCTTGGATAACGAGACAAATCAATGGTTTTTACTTTTTTTGCTTGCCGAACGTCAAAAACACTTAGACTATTGCCACGTGCATAATTAGTGACAACAGCCGTATGCCCGTCGGCACTCATTGCTAATTCATGTGGTCCTCTGCCGGTTGCGAGCGTCAGCTTAATTTTTCGGCTGCTAAGATCGATGAAATCAACCGAGTCCCCCTTTTTATTTACAACAACCAATGTTCCCGACAAGTTATTTGTATCAGCCCATGAAGGGAAGCTGATTAAACACCCAAATAAGAACACATACACAACATAATTAACCAATCTCATTTTGACTCCTTTTGATCTGTTAGCTAGTACTATTGTTTTTATAACTACCGACTGTATTTATCATTGAAAAGCAATCGTAATACAGCCTTCAAAAACACCCTATCCCAAATTTAACTCAGACACGCCTGATACTCGAAACCTTCCTGTTTCCTATGTTGAATCGCACACTTTCCATCACTCGCAACAACTTCCTCGCCTACATCCGTTTTACAATTTCTGGAACATTTTCAAAGTATTGATTTCACAAATCACTGCGCTTTCTTTATGCTAATGAAAGTCTTTAAATTTTAATGCGAATATCATTATGCTACCTGTCCTTCGTATCTTGTTAATAGAACAAGAGCCAGCTGTATTGCAAGCGCTCTCAAGCAATATTCTCCATGGCCGCTATGTGTGCACCGCGCGTAAACCTAAATGTGGCAGCTGTATTATTGAAGACTTATGTGAGTTTAAAGAGAAGACTGATAGTTAATCTTTGTTTTAGCATAAGCACAACTTTTATTTATGGTGGTTACCGTGAATTTGTTGTTTCGTAAAATTATCCAAGTGTTCTGGAAACACAGATCGCTGCGTAAAGCAGCTCCTACTTTACGCCACATTCGTATCGACGAGATGGCTAGCCTAAGGCAATACCACTGCTGAATACCCTATTCCATCTGGTCCGTTACCAGTAGGGAGTTCAAATAAGGTTTTGCCAGATACAATATCTATAACAAGGACCTTATTTTTTTGGTAAGCGGATAAAAATAAAGTGCGATCGTCTGGATGGAGGATCACGCCTTTTGGTCCTGTTCCCAGCTCAAACTTTATTTGACGCAGCTTTTCTTTGTGCATTGCATCGATCACATCAAGGGTGTGATTCCTATAGTCTGGGATCACAGCAAGCTGCTCATCGCGGGTAAGTAACACACGGTATGGAAAGCTATAGCCTTTCCATTGCTTAATTATACGCTCATTTGCTACATCAAACACGGTAACTAAGCCATCATCGTTGCTACCAACCCAGAGCTCTGAGCCACTTTTATTTATAGTGATAGCCTCTGGTACTTTTGGCATTGAAATTTTGCGAAGTAAGGCACCTGACTTTACATCTAATTCAGACACTGAATCTGCGCGCATATTTGTGGTGTAAACACGCTCGCTAGACGCCGGCAGCGCCACCATATGAGAGCCTTTTTGCTCTGTTGCTATTACTTTATCAATTTTCCCCGACTCTATATCAACGATTACCACACTGTCTGAACCTTCAGACGATACTGCAACGCGTTTTTGGTCTTTAAAAAACAACACGCCATGTGGCCTTGGATAACGAGACAAATCAATGGTTTTTACTTTTTTTGCTTGCCGAACGTCAAAAACACTTAGACTATTGCCACGTGCATAATTAGTGACAACAGCCGTATGCCCGTCGGCACTCATTGCTAATTCATGTGGTCCTCTGCCGGTTGCGAGCGTCAGCTTAATTTTTCGGCTGCTAAGATCGATGAAATCAACCGAGTCCCCCTTTTTATTTACAACAACCAATGTTCCCGACAAGTTATTTGTATCAGCCCATGAAGGGAAGCTGATTAAACACCCAAATAAGAACACATACACAACATAATTAACCAATCTCATTTTGACTCCTTTTGATCTGTTAGCTAGTACTATTGTTTTTATAACTACCGACTGTATTTATCATTGAAAAGCAATCGTAATACAGCCTTCAAAAACACCCTATCCCAAATTTAACTCAGACACGCCTGATACTCGAAACCTTCCTGTTTCCTATGTTGAATCGCACACTTTCCATCACTCGCAACAACTTCCTCGCCTACATCCGTTTTACAATTTCTGGAACATTTTCAAAGTATTGATTTCACAAATCACTGCGCTTTCTTTATGCTAATGAAAGTCTTTAAATTTTAATGCGAATATCATTATGCTACCTGTCCTTCGTATCTTGTTAATAGAACAAGAGCCAGCTGTATTGCAAGCGCTCTCAAGCAATCTGTCAAAAACGATCCCTAACTTTGAGCGAGAGGATGTTCAAATCGATATTATTGAATGCCTCGAACTTTCAAAAGCCTTGGAACATGTCACTGAAGATGGTGATATTCAAGCCGTCGTGCTGAGTTGGGATGTGCACAACAAAAGTGGCGAACAAACCTATAGTCGCTTTATCGAGCAATTAAAAAGTATTCGTCTATAATTACCGGTTTACGTTATTGGTGATGACACTAAAGGGCTTGAGATAGTCAACGAATCCGAGGAAATCGAGTCTTTCTTCTTTAAAGATGAAGTTATCTCAGATCCTGAAGCCATTTTAGGATATATGATCAACGACTTTGATGACAGAGCCGAGACGCCATTTTGGACGGCGTATCGCAGCTATGTCGGCGAAGCGAACGACTCTTGGCATACTCCGGGTCACAGCGGCGGTTCGAGCTTTAGAAACTCTCCTTATATCAAAGATTTTTATCAATTCTATGGCCGTAATGTATTTGTCGGAGACTTGTCTGTATCGGTTGATTCGTTAGGTTCACTGTCAGACAGCACCAATACCATTGGCCGCGCTCAGGAGTCCGCAGCGGCAACGTTTGAGGTTAAACGCACCTACTTCGTGACCAACGGTTCGTCCACCTCGAATAAAATTATTTTGCAAACCCTCCTTCGCAAGGGCGATAAGGTGATCATCGACCGCAACTGTCATAAGTCTGTGCACTATGGCATTTTGCAATCGGCCAGTTTCCCAATCTATTTGTCGAGTATCTTAAATCCAAAATATGGCATATTTGCACCGCCTTCACTGGCCGATATTAAGCAAGCGATTGAACAAAATACCGATGCAAAACTACTGGTGCTCACAGGCTGTACCTATGATGGTTTGCTGAGCGACCTGAAACAAGTCGTAGAATTTGCTCATCAGCATGGCATCAAAGTCTTTATTGATGAAGCTTGGTTTGCTTACTCGCTATTTCACCCTAGCTTGCGCCATTACTCCGCCATTCATGCAGGTGCCGATTATGTCACCCATTCGGCGCATAAAGTCGTATCGGCATTTTCGCAGGCGTCTTATATCCATATTAATGACCCCGATTTTGATGCTGATTTCTTCCGTGAGATTTACAGTATCTACGCCAGCACCTCGCCCAAATACCAGCTTATTGCGTCTTTGGATGTGTGCCAAAAGCAGCTAGAGATGGAAGGCTATAAGTTACTCAATGCACTGCTGAACCATGTTGCAGAATTCAAACAGCAGATGGCCTCGCTCAAGCATATTAAAGTGCTTGATAAGCAAGACTTTATGAATATATTCCCACATTTTAGTGGCGATAATATGGGGCATGATCCACTTAAAATCCTCATCGATATTAGTGAGCTGCCATACTCATTAAAGGATATTCATAAGTTTCTGCTGGACGAAATTGGGCTGGAGATTGAGAAATATACACACAGTACCATCTTAGTCTTACTAACCTTGGGTGGTACACGCTCAAAGATCATTCGTTTATACAATGCCTTAAAGAAACTTGATGGCGGCAAGGTAAAACTATCGAAGTCAACGCGACGCTCACGCTTACCTGAGAATTTGCCCGCTATTGACCTTGCTTGTATTCCTAGTGATGCCTTCTACGGCGAGCGTGAATCTGTACCTATTAGCAAGAGCAACAACCGTATTTGTGCAGGTTTAGTCACCCCGTATCCTCCGGGTATTCCGCTTTTGGTGCCAGGTCAACATATTACCCAAGAGCATATTGAATATCTCAAGGAACTGGCAGGCCAAGGATTGACCATTCAAGGTAGTTTCGATGGTGAGATCTATGTGCTTAAAGAGGACAAATAACGCGAGCTAATACCAGTTATCTTAATTAAGTGGTCTATTTTGAGGCGAGAAAATCTTGTCGATAACAAGGCAAAAATTTTGCTATTTAGTTGTTCTAAATAAAAAAGTTTTAACGCTGTTAGCGTCAGGTTTACTCCTTCAAATTGAGCAAGTATTAAGGTTAATTGGTATAGTATCATTATCCAGTACTAGGCAGCCCTGCTGTAAGATATCGCTGCCTAGTATAAACAACTTAAAGCACTTTATTTTTCTTTCCATATCCCAAATACTGATTCACCGATTTAATGTTAACCACCCACTAATTTAAGCGCTATTTTGGCACAGCTATTGCTTATCAAATCACAGATGTCATTTTTTTGATTTGGAGTTTTGTATGGAATTTGCGTTGCTTGCTATTTTGGCTCTAGTGGTCGTTGCTTCCATTGTCGCTTCTAAGTACACCGATGTAGGTGGCAATCCTTATCCGTTTAATCGTAAAGAATCTGTTTTTACTACCGTTGAAGCCTCGTTTCTACATTTATTAGAACGTGCTGTTGGCGATATATATAAAATCGTTAGCCGCATTAAACTCATTGATGTGATTGAGTGCAAACCGGGGATCTCTCCAAAAGCACGTCGTGCCGCGGTAACTAAAGCTAAGAATAAACAGTTGGATTATGTTTTGGTAGACAAAGAGACACTGAAAATTGTTGCCGCTGTAGACTTAGTCAATAATTCCAATAAAAACGGCCATAAAGCACAAAAAGATTGGTTTGTCAGTGGCGCTCTGGAATCTGCGGGTATTCCACACATTCGCATGAAAATCAAAAGTGGCTACCAAAGTGCTGAAGTTCGTGCGGCAATCTTATTCAAGCTCGGCCAAAAAGTGGAGATGCCAAAGAAAACCAGAAACCGCACCTACAAACCTGCAGTACTGTCACCTTCACAGGCAAAAGCACAGTCAACTCAGTTGGCAGAAATCTAGCAAAACGGGCGTCAGCCCGTTTTTTGTTTTACCTATCAAAACCCCTTTCGTATAATAAAAGCAATTTTGACACTGGGGCTTTCCCCACCACAAATTAGGAATCTTTTGATGAAAGTAGGCATTATCGGCGCAATGGAGCAAGAAGTTACCATTTTGCGTAACACCATGGAAAACCCGCAAACATTGACCAAAGGTGGCTTTACTTTTTATACCGGCAAACTGGCTGGTCTTGATGTAACGCTTGTACAGTCTGGCATTGGTAAAGTGGCAGCAACAGTTGCGACAACTTTGCTGATCGACAACTTTGCGCCAGATTGCGTGATCAACACGGGTTCTGCAGGTGGTTTTGAACCATCACTAAACGTCGGCGATGTGGTTATTTCAAATGAAGTACGTCATCACGATGTTGATGTTACTGCATTTGGCTATGAAATTGGTCAAGTTCCACAAATACCTGCTGCGTTCACTTCGCATGCAAAATTAGTTGAAGCTGCAGAGCAAAGCGTACATGAGCTTGAAGGCATTCAAAAAAAAAGTTTTAACGCTGTTAGCGTCAGGTTTACTCCTTCAAATTGAGCAAGTATTAAGGTTAATTGGTATAGTATCATTATCCAGTACTAGGCAGCCCTGCTGTAAGATATCGCTGCCTAGTATAAACAACTTAAAGCACTTTATTTTTCTTTCCATATCCCAAATACTGATTCACCGATTTAATGTTAACCACCCACTAATTTAAGCGCTATTTTGGCACAGCTATTGCTTATCAAATCACAGATGTCATTTTTTTGATTTGGAGTTTTGTATGGAATTTGCGTTGCTTGCTATTTTGGCTCTAGTGGTCGTTGCTTCCATTGTCGCTTCTAAGTACACCGATGTAGGTGGCAATCCTTATCCGTTTAATCGTAAAGAATCTGTTTTTACTACCGTTGAAGCCTCGTTTCTACATTTATTAGAACGTGCTGTTGGCGATATATATAAAATCGTTAGCCGCATTAAACTCATTGATGTGATTGAGTGCAAACCGGGGATCTCTCCAAAAGCACGTCGTGCCGCGGTAACTAAAGCTAAGAATAAACAGTTGGATTATGTTTTGGTAGACAAAGAGACACTGAAAATTGTTGCCGCTGTAGACTTAGTCAATAATTCCAATAAAAACGGCCATAAAGCACAAAAAGATTGGTTTGTCAGTGGCGCTCTGGAATCTGCGGGTATTCCACACATTCGCATGAAAATCAAAAGTGGCTACCAAAGTGCTGAAGTTCGTGCGGCAATCTTATTCAAGCTCGGCCAAAAAGTGGAGATGCCAAAGAAAACCAGAAACCGCACCTACAAACCTGCAGTACTGTCACCTTCACAGGCAAAAGCACAGTCAACTCAGTTGGCAGAAATCTAGCAAAACGGGCGTCAGCCCGTTTTTTGTTTTACCTATCAAAACCCCTTTCGTATAATAAAAGCAATTTTGACACTGGGGCTTTCCCCACCACAAATTAGGAATCTTTTGATGAAAGTAGGCATTATCGGCGCAATGGAGCAAGAAGTTACCATTTTGCGTAACACCATGGAAAACCCGCAAACATTGACCAAAGGTGGCTTTACTTTTTATACCGGCAAACTGGCTGGTCTTGATGTAACGCTTGTACAGTCTGGCATTGGTAAAGTGGCAGCAACAGTTGCGACAACTTTGCTGATCGACAACTTTGCGCCAGATTGCGTGATCAACACGGGTTCTGCAGGTGGTTTTGAACCATCACTAAACGTCGGCGATGTGGTTATTTCAAATGAAGTACGTCATCACGATGTTGATGTTACTGCATTTGGCTATGAAATTGGTCAAGTTCCACAAATACCTGCTGCGTTCACTTCGCATGCAAAATTAGTTGAAGCTGCAGAGCAAAGCGTACATGAGCTTGAAGGCATTCAAACTATGGTTGGTTTGATCTGTACGGGTGACTCATTTATGTGTGACCCAGTACGCATCGACAAGGCGCGTGCAGACTTCCCTACGATGTTAGCAGTCGAAATGGAAGGTGCGGCAATTGCGCAGGCTTGTCATTCTTTAAACACGCCATTTGTTGTGATCCGCTCGCTATCTGATATCGCCGGCAAAGAATCACCGCAATCATTCGAAGAGTATCTAGAAGTCGCTTCTGTAAACTCTTCTAAGATGGTGATGGCACTACTTAATAAGCTGGATAAGGTTACGCTTTAGTGCTCGACAGCTTGCTTCAGGCCCATGAGGGCCTGATCATTTTCTTACTGGCGATTTTTGCCAGCCTAGGGGTAAGGTTATCAACACTTTATCACCCTAATCTTATTCTTAGCCTTGTTTTTAAAGCCATTGCCGAAAGAGTTTATCGCCCCAAAGCGGCTTCTAGTTATCAACTTTTATCCGGCACACTCGGCTTCCTCCTACCAATATTAACTATCACTGTATTAACTCATGCGATTATTAGCTTTGCTTTTTATCCTAATTGGCTCGGTGGGCTGGTGTTGTTTTTATGCTTAGATATTAGCCATGAAAGCCGTGTTAAGCGTATTTCCGCATTGATAAAATCAAAGCAAAAAGTAACCGCAAGAGCCGTGTTGCAAGGAATGGTAGCAAGAGATGTAGAGAAGCTAACAGAGCTTGGTATTTGTAAAGCCGCCATAGATAGCACCGCATTAAATACCTTGCGCCATTTTTTTGTCATTGCTTTACTGTATCTAGCAGCAGGTCCCTATCTCGCGCTATTTTATAAACTATTACTACTGTGTGACCACGCTTGGCGGCAAGTAATGCTCCCCTCAAGCCGTTTTATGGCAAGTCTTTCCCGCATGATTTGGCTCGTTGAGTTTGTGCCTATTCGATTATTAATTACCTGCTTTTCGTTGCTACTTAGACCAAAGCAAACTTGGCACTACATTAAATACTACGGCCGTCACTTTAGCCAAACGAATACTGGATGGGCACTGAGCTTTTTTGCAGCAAATTTACATACACAACTCGCAGGGCCGCGTTTTTATTTTGGTGAACGTTTTGACGTGATGCGGGTAGGTGCAAAAGCGCAACCCTCATCTGAACATATTCAGCATTTACTCGGACTACTCAACCAAATGCGCTGGCTATTTATTGCCACTTCCGCCTTACTACTTGTAATTATTAATTTTCTCAGGCTGATGGCTTAGGATACTTAGAAAAATAAGCTCTCCCACTTAGCCAAAAACAAAAAACCCAGCACAAGGCTGGGTTTTTAAAAGCTCAGAAAAACTTACTTTTTCTTCACTGCTTTTTTATTTGGAAGGTCAGTGATTGAACCTTCGAAGATTTCAGCAGCTAGACCGATTGACTCGTTCAGCGTTGGGTGAGCGTGGATAGTAAGCGCTAGGTCTTCACCGTCAGCACCCATCTCTACTGCTAGACCGATTTCACCAAGCATTTCACCTGCATTGATACCAACCATAGCACCACCGATCACACGGCCTGACTCTTTATCAAAGATAAGCTTAGTAGAACCTTCAGTACGTGCAGAAGCGATTGCACGACCAGAAGCAGCCCACGGGAATACCGCAGTTTCAATGCTTAGACCTTGCTCTTTTGCTTCTTTCTCAGTCACACCAACCCAAGCGATTTCTGGATCTGTATATGCAATTGAAGGAATACACTTAGGATCGAAGTAATGCTTCTTACCAGAGATAACTTCAGCAGCAACGTGACCTTCATGAACCGCTTTGTGTGCAAGCATAGGTTGACCTACGATGTCACCGATAGCGAAGATGTGATCAACGTTGGTTTTCATTTGCTTGTCAGTGCTGATAAAGCCACGCTCATCAACATTTACGCCCGCTTTGTCAGCGTCGATTAGCTTACCATTTGGTGTACGACCAACAGCAACTAGTACTTTGTCATAACGAACTTGGCCTTCTGGTGCTTGCTTGCCTTCGAAAGATACGTAGATACCGTCTTCTTTCGCTTCAACAGCAACAACTTTAGTAGAAAGCATTACGTTAAACTTGTCTTTAACGTACTTTTGGTAAATCTTGATAACGTCTTTGTCTGCCGCTGGTACTAGTTGATCAGCAAACTCAACTACGTCAATCGCTGAACCTAGTGAACGGTAAACAGTACCCATCTCGAGACCGATGATACCACCACCTAGTACAAGTAGCTTTTCAGGCACGTCTTTAAGCTCAAGTGCACCTGTAGAGTCGATGATACGCTCGTCTTCAGGAATGAAAGGTAGGCTTACAGGCTGAGAACCCGCTGCAATGATTGCGTTTTCAAAGGTCACTGTTTTCGCACCATCAGCACCTTCAACTGCGATAGTGTTAGAACCTGTGAACTTACCGTAGCCATTAACTACAGTTACTTTACGCATCTTAGCCATTCCGCCAAGACCACCAGTAAGTTGACCGATAACAGACTCTTTCCATGAACGGATTTTGTCTAGATCAATTTGTGGAGCACCGAAAGAAACACCGTGAGAAGCCATTTCAGCTGCATCGTCAATTACCTTTGCAACGTGAAGAAGGGCTTTTGAAGGGATACAACCAACGTTCAAGCACACACCACCTAGCGTGTCGCGAGATTCGATTAGTGTAACGTCTAAACCTAAGTCTGCTGCACGGAATGCTGCAGAGTAACCACCAGGACCACCGCCTAGTACAACAACTTGAGTTTTGATTTCGTTGCTCATGTTATTACCTTAACTGTTATTTGAACGGGTTTACTCGTCGAGAGTAGCCGACCCAAAGTGCCTGCCAAACACCCGATTCGGGGCACAGGGCAGAGAGAGTTATTATTGCTCGAAAGTGTATTATTCACACTCTCTGTTGTCCCGCCTAATTATCAAGCGGAACAATAAAATACAAGAAAACCGCATCACCTAAATCATGCGGTTTCTATTCTTACATTACTAGCTGGCGAATATCGCTTAGGTAGTTTGCAAGTGTCACAGTAAAGCGAGCTGCTAGCGCGCCGTCAATGACACGATGGTCGTATGAACAGCTTAGCGGCACCATTAGGCGCGGCTCAAACTCTTTACCATTCCATTTCGGTTTGAAGTCTGACTTAGAAACACCCAAAATCGCAACTTCAGGAGCATTAACGATTGGCGTAAACGCCGTACCGCCGATACCGCCTAGGCTTGAAATAGTGAAACAGCCGCCCTGCATATCAGCAGACGTCAGTTTACCATCACGTGCTTTCTTGGAAATTTCCATCAACTCACGTGATATCTCAATGATGCCTTTCTTGTTCACGTCGCGAACAACAGGAACCACTAGACCATTTGGTGTATCAACCGCGATACCGATGTGAACATATTTCTTCAAGATTAAGCTCTCACCATCTTCAGGTAGTGAAGAGTTAAATGTTGGGAACTCTTCAAGTGCTTTTGCAGCCGCTTTCATCACGAATACTAATGGCGTGATCTTCACACCCATTTTCTTCTTCTCAGCTAGCACGTTCTGTTCTTTACGGAACGCTTCAAGCTCTGTGATATCTGCTTCGTCAAACTGCGTAACATGTGGGATTTGTACCCAGTTACGGTGAAGGTTTGCACCCGATAGCTTGTTGATGCGAGAAAGTTTCTTCTCTTCAATTTCACCAAACTTGCTGAAATCTACTTTTGGCCAAGGAATAAGACCAAGCTCACCGCCGCCAGTGTTGCCACCTTTTGCGATTTGACCAGACTCAACTTGCTTAACCAGCTCTTTCACGTAGTTTTGTACGTCTTCTTTTAGTACACGATTTTTACGACCTGTACCTTTAACGCGAGCTAGGTTAACTCCAAACTCACGCGCTAAACGACGTACCACAGGTGATGCGTGGGCATACTGTTCATTGGCCACAAAGTCATCTTTTTGTGCAGAAGCTTTTGGTGCTTCAGCTTTTGCCGCGGGAGCCGCTGATTGAGCTGGTTTTGCTTCAGTTTTAGCTGCTGCCTGAGGTGCAGGTGCCGCGCCTTTCACTTCGAATACGAAGATTAAAGAGCCCGTTGATACTTTGTCGCCCGCATTGACTTTGATCTCTTTAATCGTACCTGCAAACGGTGCTGGTACTTCCATTGAGGCTTTGTCGCCTTCAACCGTGATAAGAGATTGTTCGTCTTCAACGCTGTCGCCAACAGCAACCATGATTTCAGTGACTTCAACTTCGTCGCCACCGATATCTGGTACATGCACTTCTTTTTCAGCTGATGCAGCTGGTGCTTGCTCTTCAGCTGGCGCTTCTGCAGCTTCAGTAGTCGCAGGCGCATCACCGCTACCTGCCACTTCGAAGATGAAGATCAATGAACCGGTTGACACTTTGTCACCTGCGTTGATTTTCACTTCTTTAATAGTACCTGCAAATGGTGCTGGTACTTCCATTGAAGCCTTGTCGCCTTCAACCGTGATAAGCGATTGCTCTTCTTCAACAACATCGCCCGCAGCTACTAAGATTTCAGTTACTTCAACTTCATCGCCACCAATATCTGGTACGTGAACTTCTTTCACTTCTGTCTTGCCTGAGGCGCTTGCTTCTGGCTTAGCTTCTTCTGCTGGTTGCTCTGCCGGTGCTTCTTCACCTGCCGCTTCAAAAACCATAATCAAAGAGCCAGTCGATACTTTATCGCCTTCCGCTATTTTGATTTCTTTAACTGTACCCGCCACTGAGGCAGGTACTTCCATTGATGCTTTGTCGCCTTCAACAGTGATAAGCGATTGCTCTTCTGCAACCGTGTCACCTACGCTTACTAGGATCTCGGTTACTTCAACCTCATCGGCACCAATATCTGGAACATGAATTTCGATTGCCATCACTCGTCCTCTTATGCGTAAAGTGGGTTAGTTTTGGTGGTGTCGATATCAAATTTCTTGATAGCGTCAGTCACTACTGATTTTTCAACTTTGCCTTGCTTAACTAGCTCGCCAAGTGCAGCAACTACCACGTAACCGGCGTTCACTTCAAAGTGACGACGTAGGTTTTCACGGCTGTCTGAACGACCGTAGCCGTCTGTGCCAAGTACTTTGTAAGATGCACTTGGCATAAATGCACGTACTTGATCAGCATAGTTTTTCATGTAATCCGTAGCAGCAATTGCTGGCGCATCACCAAGCACGCTGGTGATGTAAGCTACTTTTTGCTCTGCTTCTGGGTTAAGCATGTTGAAACGCTCTGCATCTTGACCGTCACGAGCAAGCTCGTTAAATGACGTTACAGAGAATACGTCTGAACCGATACCGTAATCGTCGCTTAGAATTTGCGCCGCTTTACGTACTTCGTTCAGGATAGTACCCGAGCCCATTAGCTGAACCTGTGCTTTGTCGCCAGTGTAGCTTTCAAGCTTGTAAATACCCTTACGAATACCTTCTTCAGCGCCTTCAGGCATTGCTGGCATATGGTAGTTTTCGTTCATTAGCGTTAGGTAGTAGAACACGTTCTCTTGCTCTGGACCGTACATACGACGGATACCATCTTGCAGAATAACCGCTACTTCAAATGCAAACGTTGGGTCGTAAGAAATACAGTTAGGCACTGTACCTGCTTGAATGTGTGAGTGACCGTCTTCGTGCTGTAGACCTTCACCATTTAGCGTTGTACGACCGGCAGTTGCCCCTAATAGGAAGCCACGCGCTTGTTGGTCGCCCGCCATCCACGCCATATCACCTACACGTTGGAAACCAAACATTGAGTAGTAGATATAGAACGGGATCATTGGTAGGTCGTTGGTGCTGTATGACGTTGCTGCTGCAACCCATGAAGACATCGCACCTAGCTCATTGATACCTTCTTGTAGTACCTGACCTGACGTTGCTTCTTTATAGTAAGAAACGATATCGCGGTCTTCTGGGCTGTAGTTTTGGCCGTGCGGGTTGTAAATACCGATTTGACGGAATAAACCTTCCATACCAAAAGTACGCGCTTCATCAGCAATAATTGGAACAACGCTCTTACCGATATTCTTGTCTTTTAATAAGATATTAAGTGCACGAACGTATGCCATTGTGGTTGAGATATCACGCTTTTGTTCTTCTAGAAGCGGTTTAAATGCATCTAGCTCAGGTAGCGTAAGTGTTTCTGTGAAGTTAGGTAGACGCTTAGGTGTATAACCGTGAAGCGCGTTACGGCGAGCATGTAGATATTCGTGCTCTTTTGACCCTTCTTCTAGCGTCAAGTAAGGTAGCTCTTGTAATTGCTCATCAGATACCAAGTCATCTAGACCTAGACGTGAACGTAGGTGCGCTACGTGTGTCATGTCCATTTTCTTAACTTGGTGAGCAATGTTTTTACCTTCAGCCGCAGCGCCCATGCCGTAACCTTTAACGGTTTTAGCTAAGATCACAGTCGGACGACCTTTGGTGTCTTGTGCCGCTTTAAATGCAGCAAATAGCTTAGATGGCTCATGACCACCGCGCTTCAACGCGAAGATTTCGTCGTCAGTCATATCAGCAACAAGCGCTGCTGTTTCTGGGTAACGACCGAAGAAGTGCTCACGTACGAAGGCACCATCTTTTGCTTTGTAAGTTTGATAATCACCGTCAACTGTTTCATTCATCAGTTGCAGCAATTTACCCGTAGTATCTTTGGCAAGTAGCTTATCCCAACCAGAACCCCAAACGACTTTGATCACGTTCCAACCAGCACCTTTAAATAGGCCTTCTAGTTCTTGGATGATCTTACCGTTACCCATTACTGGGCCGTCAAGACGCTGTAGGTTACAGTTGATTAGGTAGCATAGGTTGTCTAGCTTTTCACGGGCAGCGAAAGAAATCGCACCACGTGATTCTGGCTCGTCCATTTCACCATCACCAAGGAAGGCGTAAACGCGTTGCTCAGACGTATCTTTTAGACCACGGCCATCTAGGTATTTAAGGAAACGCGCTTGGTAGATAGACGCGATTGGACCTAGACCCATGGAAACCGTTGGGAACTGCCAGAATTCAGGCATTAACTTAGGGTGTGGGTATGAAGAAATACCGTTACCGTCTACTTCCTGACGGAAGTTATCTAGCTGCTCAGCGCTTAGGCGGCCTTCAACAAATGCACGAGCATAAATGCCCGGAGAGATGTGACCTTGGTAATACACTAAGTCACCACCGTCTTTCTCGTTTGGTGCACGGAAGAAGTGGTTGAAACACATTTCATAGAATGCAGCTGACGACTGGTAAGAGGCCATATGCCCGCCCAGCTCAAGATCTTTCTTCGAAGCACGAAGTACGATCATAATAGCATTCCAACGGATGATAGAGCGAATACGACGCTCAAGGTTCACATCCCCAGGATACGCAGGTTCTTGATCTGCTGGGATTGTGTTGACATAGTTAGTCGTAGTGCCTGTTGGCATATCTACGCCATCAAGACGCGCTTGCTCTAATACTTGCTCTAACAAGAACTGAGCGCGCTCTACGCCTTCTTCTTTTACTACCGACTCAAGCGCCTGTAACCATTCTTGGGTTTCTAGCGCGTCTACGTCAATTTTATTGACTTCAGACATATGGAGTGTTCCTTATGTTTAAAATACGAATTTATTCTATTTGTGCCAATTCTTACTGAATCAAGTCCGATTACTGCTGTTTTGTTCTACGCAGTGAACGTTCTATTCGCGAACGCTCTTTACCGGCTTCTAATAACGCTTCTTCGATAAAGGCTAAGTGGGCGTTACTAGCAAGTCTTGCTTGTTCAGGGTTACCATTGATCACCGCATCTAATAACAACTTTCTGTGCTCACCGAGCTGCTCACTCACGTCTGATTTTTGCACCAAGACCGTTAAGTTTTGCAACACGTTTTGCTCAAGCAATGACTGCATCCCTTTTACAAGATGAAGCAGGACGACGTTATGTGACGCTTCTGCAACGGCAAAGTGAAAAGCATTAATTGCCCTTGCCTTTTGCATCAGGTCATCACCTATCTCTGCAATATTGTCAAAGCTTTGTTGTACCTTTGCAAAGTCATTCTCTGTGCCCCTGAGTGCCGCATAGTAGGCGGCGATGCCTTCTAATGCATGACGAAACTCAAGTAAATCGAACTGAGATTCTGGATGCTTACTGATCAAGTCGAATAACGGATCAGTCAGCCCTTCTTCTAGCTGATTCTTAACATACGTGCCACCACCCTGACGACGGGTAACAAGCCCCTTGGCTTCCAATTTCTGGATAGCCTCACGAAGTGATGGACGCGACACTTCAAACTGCTTAGCTAGTTCACGCTCAGGCGGCAACTTTGCACCGGGTAATAACGAGCCCTCGAGGATCATATTCTCAAGCTGTTCTAGTATTACGTCGGATAATTTTGCTGCTTTAATCTTTAAAGACATTGAAATAACGCCAATTTTTTATGATGTGACCTAGCCAGATCGCTGACTTATTTTAATCAATTTGGTAAGAATTAACTTCATAGGTAAATTGGTCATACCAAATTTGCACAATACGTTATCAAAATCCATGACAACTGTCAAAATTCAGCCCAATTCAATAATTAGCTGAGTGTAAAAACAACAGTTGGCGTGCATAAACTTTAACCAAGAATCGGGCAAATTTAAAAGGTGATTTAAATGGTCAGACCAGATAGACATATACCAATTAACGCTAAATCAAGCTGCCGGAAAGGCGGTTTGGATAAGGCAAGTCTTAATCTAAAGCAGCCAATGACGATTCAAGATAGTCTTTACGATTGTTGGCTGTAAAGCATGCTCTAAAATCCACTGAATACACTATTAGGCTTTACATGTAATAACATTCTTTATGCTTTATATACCGTCAAAATAGGCAACAGGCTATGAAAAGCATTAAAAATAAATTTGGATTCTAACTTATGAAAGATTTCGCAACGGATCAGGACATTATTTAGTTTTAGCAAAACCAAAAAGCAATCAATCGCTAAACACACGAGAGCAGCGAGCACGATACTGAGCAACATAGTCTTCATCCGCCCATAGTTTTTTAAGCCCTTCGTTATACAACTCGACATATTCACTATGATGTTTATTGATTAGCAAATAGCCTTTTTGAATAAAAGCTGGGATCGCTTGCGCCACTAATAACTCCGCCTCTTCTGCTGGCAGTTCCTGCTGATAGGACTTCGCCGATTTTTCGTCCATAATCATAATATCCGCACGGTTTCGTAGGATCAGTGCCACATTTTTACTGGTATACGTGGCATATGAGGTTTTGATTTCAAGCGTCTCTACCGCTTCTAGCAGAGAAGGCGGATAAGTTAACCCTTGATTGAGCAACAATCTAAATGGCTTAAGATCTGCGTAACTCGTATAGGTAAACGCTAAATCTCGATGATGATAAAAGCGTGCTGTTTCTTCAGTGAGTGGGTATTGAGTGTAAATATAGTCTTTGCTCCTTTGCTCACTGTAATACCAATAAGCACTACCAATGTAAGCCGCCTTCATTCCCTCTTGATAGGCGCGTTCCCAAGGCATAAATAAAAATCGGACTTTGATATCAGAGAGCGCAAAGACATCTCGGATCACAGCAGCCACACAGCCTTGATCTTGTTTCGCTTGATCTAAGTACGGCGGCCACTGCCCCGTCGTAATATTCACCTGAGTATCAAGCGCGCTCGCACTCCCGCTCACACAACACAGTAAAATCAACGGCCAAACTACTTTCATCTGTATGCTCTGTTATTTTTTCAAAAAGTATAGGCAACGAATTAGATTATGGGTACATTGTTGTAGAAAAAAGAATGGCAAATAATGCAAACGATGCGCTATGACACACTAAAGTAGCTGTTATTTAATGCCATGGGAGTAGGCCGATAATCAAATTACCCATTGCCAAGTTTACCGATAATCGAGTATAACCAGAGTCTCTGGGCATGTATTACACAAGGATATTACTTTGGTTTGGCGGGTCTTTGTCCTACTACTTATCATCACAATGATATTGTTTGCGCTTTATTTTATCTATCCAAGTGCAGCAGCAAACTCGATGAGGTCTATAAAACCTTTATTGACTGAATTAGGCATACAGCTAGACACCCATACAGAAAAACGTTTAAGTCAGCCAGACACCACTCCTCACCTAACGGTTGCACCACCAAAAGTAACAAAACAACAGCTACCTGAAGTACCAGAAAAAGCCTTTTATAACCTAAACGGGCACAGTGATATTGTTAATATGTTCAGCGGTATCTCAACACCTACCTGCGGGGCACTAAAGCGCGAAGTATTTTCCTTGCAAACGCAATTCAACGACATTGAAAATTTTAAACTCAATCTAACGGGTGAACCCGTGAGCCCTTATGTTGAGTATCAGGCGCAGCAAGCCCTCAACGTGGTGTATATGATGTTTAAGCACTTTTTTAACCAGTTAGCACACAAAGAAGCCTTATCCCCCATCCAATTGAACATGCATATTGCCGCCAATGACACTGACTACAATGAGTTAATCCTCTCTCGCGATGCAGAGCCCGCTGGCACCTTGGGCATGTACTTCTTGTTTCAAAACCAAGGCTTTATCAATGGCAGTCGCACTGAAGAAGAAACGCTAAGAACGCTCATTCACGAGTCCGTGCACGCCCTCGTTTTTTACTATTTCGGCGTAACCCCTCGATGGGTAACGGAAGGCTTAGCCGAATATTTTGAGCACCTAAGAATTACCGAAACAGGTCAATTTTCGGTTTACCTCTCTGACGAAGATTGGTTGACGAAAGAAGGGATTTTGAAATCGCGCTTTGCCAAGCTTGATATTAACACCCTATTCAATAGCGAAAATCAGTGGCAAACCATGCAAAGTACCACCTTATATGCCAATAGTTACCTGTTTACGGGATTTATGGTCGAGCACAACAGCAACGCTTTTTTCGAGTATTTACGACAAGAAAGCAGCAATCCGTGCAATATTGTCCCTGCACAAAACATCGAGCAGCTCTTTCGTAATTTTAATGAAAATGTCGAATCACAATTTGAGGGATGGCGTAACACACCTCGCCAAATTCAACGTGGCGCATGGCAATAACTCTTCCTGTGAGAGTAAGCACGGATTATTTTAGCAATTAAGCTGTGTCGAGGCTTACAAGAAACCGACAACGTAGTATGTCTCCCAAGTCACAGCCTCCTAATTGACGATGCAAATAGCTTTTTGGAAAGCAATTCACCCGCCGAGAAGTATGCTTTTCGGGTAGCCGTAGCCCGCGGATAGGCGTCGAAAACTGTCCCGGAGGACGGGCTGACTTCGATAAATTTCGAGCTATCAGCCGTTAGCAATATAAACCTCCATGTTTAATATCAAAGCGCATCCATGCGCTCCTCGTTCATTCTTTTTAAACGACGAAAAAGAACGAACCAAGAAAACGTCGCCCCAGCATCACACTTAATCCTCAAATCCTAAGCCGACATAGTGCAACCGTCTTGTAAGGGTGAGGTTGCCAGAGCCACTGCCTTTTACTGTGATATTACCTTGGCTTTGAATGAGTTGACTTCCCGCCGGCGCGGTGATGGTAAAGTTGTTGTCTGCCTTGAGCTTTATATCACTTTGGATAACACTGCGATGGCTGCGACCCGCCTTAAGGGTGATATTTTGTGTGGCACTTAAGCCAAGGCTCTTGAATTTTGTGGTAAATATATCGAACAAAATATTGCACGATGTATATGCTAACCGTCATGTGCTGTCCTTTGCGTAGAAATGGTTTATAACTTGATTTCGGACTTTAAAAAGTCGTAATAAAAAAGCCCA
The DNA here is from genome assembly GCF_000238315.3 of Pseudoalteromonas piscicida. Lineage (NCBI taxonomy): Bacteria > Pseudomonadati > Pseudomonadota > Gammaproteobacteria > Alteromonadales > Pseudoalteromonadaceae > Pseudoalteromonas > Pseudoalteromonas piscicida. The sequence continues at coordinate 4,197,663 of NZ_CP011924.1, read as the reverse complement.
TCCTCTCCATGGTCTTCAAAAATTTCTTTCCCGGCTAACATATAGGCCTTAAGTAAAGCATTTTTACTGCGCTCTTTATCACCTAACTGATAATGACACTGGCCAGCTCTAAAGTGAATAAATGGGTTGTCAAGTGCTTCAGGGTAGTTTAATGCATCCAGCATTGAATCTAGGGATTGTTGATATTCATCAAGCATATAATAACTATCCCCAATAGATACTTTAAGCCAAACGGCTTGCTCCCACTCTTCATCTGGATCAGCAAGCAAATCGAAAGCTTTTTTCCAAAGTGTCATTGCGCCTTGAAAATCTTCTTCATCAAAAAGGTCATTGCCTTGCTCGCAATACTCTTCTATCTGGTCATGTACATTCATTGGTTATACTCATTAAAGAAAGTTTTGTATTTTTTAGGTTGTTCTACAAAGCATCTGCCCCGTGAAATAGAATTGGCTTTAGCAAACCATTCATATGCTTGTTTAAAGTTACCCATTTCAAATAATATAATTCCCTTTATGAAGCTTGGGCTATCATCATATGAAATGCAAAAGTCTGAAGTTAAGTACTCATCAATTAGTGCCTCGGCCTCAGCAAGCTTCTCTATGGTAATAAAGTGTTCACAAGCTGAAGTAATAATAATTAATGATTCTGACCACTGGCTCTTCGGTGAGGGGATTAATTCGATAGCTTCTTGCATTTCAACAAATGACTCATCTATTTTTCCTCTGTCTCTAAACTCCAGAGAACGATTAAATTTTTCATTAATCTCATCACTTAATTTTTCATCTAATTCTTTCATTTTTTCAACTTATTAATTGGGGGTAAATAGGTTTCTTTTAACTTAGCTCCCGCTGAACGGTTTAGGCTGTAATGGTCCAATGTATAGTTATTTGGGTCAAGCATCCACTCCCTAACTTCTTTCGACTTTGCGCCATATTGCCTGTGAGGTTGCCAGAGCCACTGCCTTTTACTGTGATATTACCTTGGCTTTGAATGAGTTGACTTCCCGCCGGCGCGGTGATGGTAAAGTTGTTGTCTGCCTTGAGCTTTATATCACTTTGGATAACACTGCGATGGCTGCGACCCGCCTTAAGGGTGATATTTTGTGTGGCACTTAAGCCAAGGCTCTTGAATTTTGTGGTAAATATATCGAACAAAATATTGCACGATGTATATGCTAACCGTCATGTGCTGTCCTTTGCGTAGAAATGGTTTATAACTTGATTTCGGACTTTAAAAAGTCGTAATAAAAAAGCCCATCCTCTCCATGGTCTTCAAAAATTTCTTTCCCGGCTAACATATAGGCCTTAAGTAAAGCATTTTTACTGCGCTCTTTATCACCTAACTGATAATGACACTGGCCAGCTCTAAAGTGAATAAATGGGTTGTCAAGTGCTTCAGGGTAGTTTAATGCATCCAGCATTGAATCTAGGGATTGTTGATATTCATCAAGCATATAATAACTATCCCCAATAGATACTTTAAGCCAAACGGCTTGCTCCCACTCTTCATCTGGATCAGCAAGCAAATCGAAAGCTTTTTTCCAAAGTGTCATTGCGCCTTGAAAATCTTCTTCATCAAAAAGGTCATTGCCTTGCTCGCAATACTCTTCTATCTGGTCATGTACATTCATTGGTTATACTCATTAAAGAAAGTTTTGTATTTTTTAGGTTGTTCTACAAAGCATCTGCCCCGTGAAATAGAATTGGCTTTAGCAAACCATTCATATGCTTGTTTAAAGTTACCCATTTCAAATAATATAATTCCCTTTATGAAGCTTGGGCTATCATCATATGAAATGCAAAAGTCTGAAGTTAAGTACTCATCAATTAGTGCCTCGGCCTCAGCAAGCTTCTCTATGGTAATAAAGTGTTCACAAGCTGAAGTAATAATAATTAATGATTCTGACCACTGGCTCTTCGGTGAGGGGATTAATTCGATAGCTTCTTGCATTTCAACAAATGACTCATCTATTTTTCCTCTGTCTCTAAACTCCAGAGAACGATTAAATTTTTCATTAATCTCATCACTTAATTTTTCATCTAATTCTTTCATTTTTTCAACTTATTAATTGGGGGTAAATAGGTTTCTTTTAACTTAGCTCCCGCTGAACGGTTTAGGCTGTAATGGTCCAATGTATAGTTATTTGGGTCAAGCATCCACTCCCTAACTTCTTTCGACTTTGCGCCATATTGCCTACCTTTCGTATTCCACCACCTTACTGCATCTGTCGGGTCATGTGCCATGTCTGCTTGTGAAAGCGGGTGCCAATTTCCTTTGCTGTCTTTAAACTGCGTTTTACCGAATTTATCTCTTATCTTACCTTCTTTGCGCATCCTAGCAATGACCTCTTTACCAGTGCGAGATGTTTTACTTGGTGTTTTACCAAGGTATTTCAAGCGGCTCGATATCTTACGAGCTTTCTTAGTCTTTATATTATTTGAGCTATTGCTTTTAGCCCCCGGCAGCTCATTCCCTTTTGGTGGTTCCAATTCATCGGCTTTGGCTTTGGTGGGCTTATCGGTGACGCCTCGAATTGGTGATTGGCCTTGATATTCATCCAGTGCTTTATTAACTCGCTGTCCGATTTCTTGGGCGGCTTGTTGCATATGCTGGTCGATTTTGGGGGTGACGTCGTCTAGGCGTTTTACCGTGGCTTGCATGCCTTCGATGGCGGCGTCTGGAAGTAGTAGGTCGTAGTGCCAACTGCTAGACATGTCATCAAGTGAATCGCGCAGGCCTTTGACGATGTTTTTTACTTCCGTGGCGGATTGTTTTCCTAAGTCTTGCCAGTTGATGTCTCTTAGGTATTTAACTGGGTCGCCTTTACCGACTTTTCTTTGGGTAAAAAGCCGCAGTACGGCAAGCGCAGCAGAGAGCGATTCTCCAGTATTTTTTAAGATAACTTTGACTATGGTTGTGGTATGTCTTGGGCCTTTATTTATGGCTTTGTCTTATCACTGCATACCATCTCAATAAAACAGTTGAAAGTTAGCTACCGTGGTTTCTCTAATTAAACATGTAAACGAAAGCAGCAAAAGAAATTTGGTGAGAAGTGTAGGCTAGGAGGATGATTGAACCTAGCCTTGCAACATCTATGTTGTTAAAGAGTGTGGTTTAGCAAATTAGACTTCTTTTTTAATTTACCTTTATCATTTTGGTGGGTTAGGGTTTACCAACCACTCAGGTATATAACCATTTTCTGTGGTCAAGTCGTAACCTTTAATGTCTTTTGCTAATGAAGCCATGGCAGTGAGGGGAATGGATAATGCGCCATCAATTTCAAATTTCTCTTCTTTGGTATCGTAGTATTCTTTATGAAGTAGCGTTGCCTTTTCAATCGCCTGATTAAACTCTACGCCGCCATCATCGGTAAATATACCTAAAATGACAGAAACTACGGGCCAGTAGAGTCTACTAGCATAGTGATAAGCCTCATCGTATTTGTAATCGTCTGGATTACTGGTAATTAATGCTTTTTCAATTGCCGAGGCTAAGTCTGCGTCAGGCGTAAAAATGGACTTGAGCAAATCAACTAGAGCGTAATCAAAAGGAGTGAATTGCTCAGCATAGTTAGCCGCTTTAAAAACTGAATCATCAACTTGAATTAGATAATCAATCGCATCTTGATTTCGCGTAATTATTGCAAGATACATAGCCTTTGGCCAATTAAAAATATCAGCGCCTTCAGGGTCTAATGCCCCGACTACTTCAATAACTTGGTTATCGTAGTGTAGTTGAAATGGCTTACTTGGATTATCGTTAGATTGAAAAATTCCCAATCCTAATTCTTGTGCACGCGTGAGGTATTTCCATGCATTTTTGCTGTTTGGGTTTTCAAGGGCTTCTAGTGGGAATGTTCTTAAGTTGGTTGTTAAAAACGTAGACAAAGCACTTTGCGGTTTATTTCTAATTGCGGTGAGTGTTAATTCGTCAGGAAACCTATTGTATGAGTCTTGGCTATCTTCATAGCTGGCCTGTGCGTACGTATAATGATTTTTAATCATTTTCTATCCCTTTTCTATATTTTTAATATCAAATATGGTGGCATCAATGGCTCCTTTAATTCCAGCATCAGAAGCTTTTTGTTGTACACCAATATATTCAATTGGGTCATCAATAATACCGTCCATTTTAATCATATCTTTATAGTGTTCGAGCATTCGGTTTAATTCTTTAACCTGCTCGTTAAACTTAGCCTCATTTGGGTCACCATATTTCGGATCAGCTTTATATTCTATTAGTTTCTTTTCATAATTCTTAAAAATTGAATCCATATAGGCTCTTGAGCCTTGCTGAGCACGCTTTGTTCCGGCCATTCGACTCCCCCAAGTTGCGCTACCACCTTTGGCTTCAATAACTAGGAGTCTACCGTCTTCGGTTTGATATAATTGGTCAAATTGTCCTTGCTTACCATCTGTGAGTAACTTTGATCTCAGTGGTGTTGCTCCTGGGTAATTTTGTTCTACGAAGATCCGGGCAGCTTCTTCACCCAACTCTTCACTGGCTGCACGCATATCTTTATATGCAGCTTTAAGGTGCTCTGCATTACCAGACTTTAATGCGGCATCGCGTTTGGCGATGGCTTGATTTCTTTGTGCTTCTAGCGTCCTAAGCTTTTGTTTTGCCGCTGGAGTGAGTGACTTGTGGTCAACCTTCAAGCGTTGCAAGACTTTATTAGGTGTATCAATTCTATTCGAGGCGAAAACAATTTGGCCGTCAACATACTGCAATTGGTCACTGACCGTTTGGTTTCGCCTTGTTATATACGGTTTTCCATCTCGTAATGCAACCCGGTAATTATTCTTTACATGCTCTGGTGCATCACTTAAAAAGTCATCCAATAATATTTGAACATGCGTCCTAGGGTTAACTTTTAATGCAACTGAGGCGGGTGCGACAGACTCAATTCTTTTAACGTCGTCAATGTCGGTTTCGACCTTTGGGATCCGGTCTAGTTGTACTTTTTCAGTTGTACCCGAGCGAGTGTAACTTAAGCGTTTTAACTTGGTGGCTTGAGTGAGCTTTTCCAATGCGCGGGTTGCTTTAACAAAGTAATTGGATTTAGCGATAGCAGAAACCACTGCACCACTACCAAAGGTGGCAAGGGCAAGCAGTATTTCAAACGACAAGCGACCTGCCATTCTGGTACGTTCAACACTGGAATGGGCATTAAAGTAACGTGCTGGAAAGTTTGCAAGTAAAGTACGCGCTTCTTCATCTTCTGCAATTATAACTAATGTTTCAAACGCTTCAACGATGCCATTAATGGACTCTGAGGCAGTTGACATAATTTGCTGTAACTCTGCCCGCATAGCTTCCACATCGCCAGTTGCGAGGTGGCCCAAAATACGGAAAGTTGCTGCGCCAACATCATAAATTGCCCCTGCTGTGCCTTCGACTAAATCTGCAACTCCCGTTACAATGCTTTCTCCTTGCTGATAAAGCCCGTATAAGAAAGCACCGCTATAGATAAGTCCTTGCATCCCAAGATTTTCGTCATCAATCAGACGCTCTTGAATGTCAGCTTGCTTGCGGATTTCTGCAACCATTTGGTCAAGGGCCGTGCGAAGCTCTTGGCGTAACGAGACAATCTTCTCTTCGTCTTCGCCGATGTAACTCACGGTATAATTCCCAGCAGGCACATCAATGATTTCTGCAGTACCGCGACTAAGCTGGCCGGTGTATTTTTTGCCGTTATCCATCACGACTTCGTAATCAATGTCTTCTACTGGTGTGCCGTCGCTATAAAAATACGAAAGGTCAATGGTTTTATCAGCAAGTGATGCCGTACCATCAGCGGTTAACGACAAGCGTTGATTTGCTGCTATCTGCGCTATTTGCGGTACACTCGGCATAGTGGCGCTTTGTTTACCACCAATATCTTGCTCCATGCTGCCGTCAAACACGGTCATGGCTTTGCCTTTTAAGGTCAGTAACTTGTCTGCAAAGATGTTGACGTTACCACTTGAGTCAATGCTGATTTCACTGCCGCCATTGGCAAGAGTGAGGTTGCCAGAGCCACTGCCTTTAATCGTGATATTGCCTTGGCTTTGAATGATTTGACTTCCCGCCGGGGCGGTGATGGTGAGGTTGTTGTCTGCCTTGAGGTTCGAGTAATACGGCCAGTTGGGTCACCAATCATTGGGAATTGAATTTTCTTAATGGTGTCTGACGCATCGTGCCATGCTTTGTGCGTGAAGTGCGTGTCTGTCGATACAGAGTAAACTTCTACACCCATTTCTTGTAGCTGTGCGTAGTAGTCAGCTAAGTCGCCAAGCTCTGTTGGACATACAAAAGTGAAATCCGCTGGGTAAAAGAATACGATTGACCATTTACCTAGTAGGTCTTGCTCAGAAACTTCTACGAAGTCGCCACCATGGTATGCAGTTGCGTTGAATGGTTGAATTTTAGTATTGATTAATGAAGTGCTCATCGCTTTCCTCACTGTTGTTTAGTTTAAAATAATGTTGGCGATTACTGTTCGCCTTGGCTTGAGTACAAAGATAAAGGGAAGTGATGATTAAATAAAATGGATTGTTTGAATCACTGTAATCGGAAAAACCGATAATTCACTTTTAAATGATCAACTAATTCAGCATAAGAGTATAAAAATAAGATAATTACGGTATGATCCCAGCAATTAACTACAGCAGAGCGTGACTATGCACCCGTACTTCAATCATATTCAACTTGGTTACTTTGGCTTCGTTCCCTTTTTGGCTTGTATCGCGTGGACGCTAATGACAGGTGTATCAAGTGACGTGCTTCATGCTTTTCAGTTTTACAGTCTGGGGATTCTAGCTTTTATGGCCGGAAGTTTATGGCGTGCAGGTGAGCAAACCAACAAACAAGCGATACTGGCCGTGATTGTCGTGATCCCATACCCCTTACTTAGTATTGCAGCACCACAATGGTTGCTTCTCTATCTAGCTATCGCATATTGGCTTGTATATTTTATAGAGCGCAGTTCGTCTCGCTGGAGTGACTATCATAAAGACTATCAAAAAATGCGAACAATACTGACTTCTCTCGTTTTTGTTAGTCATCTATTTATGATTGCTCAAGCACTTGAGTTAAACGCATAAGCGGCTTGCTTCTTAAGCTCAATTAACTATAACTAAAGATAACTGAAGCACCAGAAGCCAAAGTATTTTGATCAAAAGCGCGTTACCTCCCTTAGTTATATGGATAGCTATCATCTTTTTTGGTGGCTACATGTACTATATTGGTCACTACGAATACGAGAGCTACGAAGAGTTGTTCTGGTTCGGCATTTCTTTCACTTTATTCAATTTGATCACCAGAGAAATCGCTAATCCGTTCTTACGCCTTGCCCTACTTGTGTATTGTGCGGGCCTACTCCTTGATATTATTGATAATTTTACCGACGGTTTTTCCATTCCTTTACTTAATTTTGACACCTCTTTGAAAAATATCGGTTTTTTACTCATCAGCTTTGGTTTTTACTGCATGATCACCAATAAAAGAGCCAGCATTACAGAGCTAAAAAAAGAAGTAGAGAGAAGAAGGTTGTTAGAGGAGCGGATGCGCTATGAAGCTAACCATGATGCGATGACGGGTGTGGGCAGTCGTCGCGCATGTTTTGAAGGCTTGCAAACACATCGCTTTGATAATCAATGGCTACTCTACCTCGATTTGGATAATTTTAAGCAGGTGAATGACAACTATGGCCATCATATTGGCGACGAGGTTTTGATTAAGTTTACCCAGAATATGAAAGATTACTTTGGCTTAGACTACAGCTTTCGTATCGGGGGAGACGAATTTATTGCCTATATTAATGCGGTGCTTCCGGATACAGACGAAGTAAGAGCGGCATTATTAAAAGGATTACACGATTACAAAATTAACGTGAGTATTGGAATGGTCAAAGTTGACCCAGCTAAACAAGCTGATCTCATCATCCACGAAGCCGATGAGCATATGTATGGCGATAAACGCGGTAAATCACTCAGATCTAGTGCTAGAGGGTAACACCATAACACAGTTTTATTGATTCAATTTCAATGATGCTCAGCGCACCAAAATCCAACCACAATTCTACGCTAACTTCTCTAAATTTATAGCTTTTTTAAAACCTAAAGAGGTAGCACTATTTTCCAATGATTGCTAAGCTTGCGTTAATATCAAGTTACAAGGGAAAATAACGTGTTTGCAAAACTATTTACAAACAATGAAACCCAACAGGCCTTATTAGCCGCGCAACAAGAGATTGCCAGTTTAAAACATGCGAATGCGCAATTAATTGCTGAAAATGAGTCATTAAAACAAGAAGTTGTAAGCTCACAAGCTGCGCTCAATGATAATACTGACAATCAACTACTGCAGTGTGCATTGACCGGATTAAGCCAAGTGCAAGGGATCCGCGAAACTGTTCTTGCAAGCTTTATGAGTATTGAAGAAGAAAGCCATTCAATTGAGCAAGTAAACTCCGCCTTTTCTAAATCTGAAACCGCATTGCGTAAAATACTCGCGGGAATGGAGCAGCTCGGTGGCAATATGGACAGAATGACCACCAATATTTCCGGCCTATCACAAATGGCCGATAGCATTAATACCTTTGTTACAACGATTTCAAAAATTTCAGATCAAACTAATCTGTTAGCGCTTAATGCTGCTATTGAAGCAGCCCGAGCGGGTGAAGCTGGCCGTGGCTTTTCGGTTGTCGCCGATGAGGTACGTGCACTGGCAACCAACACCAACGAGTCCGCCAACGAAGTCTCCGATCTGGTCAAAAAGATCATCGATACGACTCATACAACCGTGAGTGCCGTGGAAGAAATTCAAGCGTCTAATATCACCCTATCTGACAGTATTGGACACTTAAACGATGAATACGAAGGGATTGTAAGTTGTTGTGATTCAATGAAAGACACCATTTTGGTTTCTACCACCCAAACTTTTATCCAGACAGTAAAGCTCGATCATGTCGTTTGGAAAGGAGACGTATACAACGTTATTATTGGCAATAGCCATAAAAATATCAGCGACTTTGCCGATCATACAATGTGCCGCTTAGGTAAGTGGTTTAGTGGCGATGGCGCCCAAAAGTTTGGCGGTCACAACGCGTTTAAACGCCTAGAAGCTCCGCATAAAGAAGTCCATAGAGCCGGTGTAGAAGCAATGAAAAAGTTTAAAGCAGGCGATTCTCAAGGCGCAGTAAAACAGCTTAACCAAATGGAACATGCCAGCGTTGAAGTAATGGACTTACTCGACCAACTAGGGCATTGATAAAAAGCACTACAGGGCTTCTCAATTTACCCGCTTAACACGTAGACTGGCAGTCACCGATTGAAGCGGGTAACTTTTCATGTAATCCTGAGTTGGTATGCATTATTCAAACACACAACTCTCCTCAATTAATGCAAGTAACGCTTCTTCAAACGTTTCATACTCATCAATTATTTCCCAAGTAACTCTATCTATGACAGCATAGAGTCGGGTGTTCAAATTGAAAACTACACGCCTCATGTTTTCATCAGCATATGCAATAAATTGCTTCAGGGAGCACTCTTCATAAAATGATTCATTGGCTTCAATTATACCTGGTAGATAAATTGGACTTTCGATGGTGTTTGCACCATACACGTTTAAACCATTTACAGAAAAACCATTTGAAATTTTTAATAATTCTATAAACTGGTCTGATATTTTCCTCTTAAACAATCTTAATGAGTTTTCTTGCAGCTTTATAAGTTGTTTCTCAGTTGCAGGAGGAAGTAAAAAACCTTCTTGGTATTGCGATTCTTCTATTTTGTTTTTCTGTTCGATCAAATTGATTAGTACGCTCATCATCATCTCACTTAGGATAAACCAAGCCTTCGGGAATTGGCCAATCGACGTTTATTGTTTCATAGTGCGTCATTTTTAAAACGAAAGCAGCAAAAGAAATTTGGTGAGGAGTGTAGGCTAGGAAGATGATTGAACCTAGCCTTGCAACATCTATGTATTTAACGGACTTAAAAAAGTGCTATTGGTTATGGGGTAATTGATTAGATAGCGCAACGATATCGGCCATAACACGCTTCTCTCCAAGGTCTGCTAAGAAAGCTAAATGTTCCGTGGCTTTTACCTTTTGGAGATTCTCAAGCTTAGGTTCGCCACCAAGGGCAAGAGCTGGCACAAAGCCATAGATTTCTCCATTTTCTAGAGGACCTAACTTCTCCAAAGCTCGTTCAAATAAAAGCCTATCATCAAGGTCTTTCTCATCAACAAGGTCCTTTGACATCGTAGCAAAAAATAACTCTATACATCGTTCAGAGCCAAACTTATTAAGGTCTTCAGTTTTGTTGGTAGGTAAAATCATTGCATAACCTGGGTTGATTTTAATACTTTGACCCGATGTTTCACCCCAAATAAACATTCGACCAAAAGCTCCAATTGCGATTACGTGGTACTTATCAACCCCTCGTAATTGTCTCTCTTCGAACTCAGTACCGCGCAACCAATACGCTAAAGCTTCTTCATACTCTTTTGGATTTACGGTCCAGAATATGCCTTTCCCCCAACTGGAAAAGCCATACTCTAGCCAGTAGTCGAGTAATTTTTTGGGTAATTTATCATGATAAAAGTCCAAAACCTCCTGTGAGGTTTCAATTGAGTGGGTAGCCGGCCCAAAACCTTTATAGTTATAAAAATTGTCAAAAAACTTATTCATTATTTGCACCTATGTAGGTTCATATTTAACTTTGTATCGGGACCAAGTGTAGAGAGTGCTTTTTTGCCTCAATATCCATTATTTCAACTCGACTCGATGTAGTCTTCATACCGTTGTCGTCAAAGCCGTTATTATTCCATTGCGCGCCAATAGATTGGTTCACACTTGCATCCCCTAATTCAACGACCTCATCTAATCCGCCCGCTATCATATCAGGGTTATGTAGCGCATGAAGGGTTTTCATATCTTTACTCGCGAGCTGCTTGGCTTGCTTGATGGCTTCATCTCCAAAATACTCACCGCTATTATTAAGCTTTTCCTCGTACTTTAAAATAAGTTCGTTCTTAAAGTCTTCTCTTGCTTTCTTTTGTGCTTTCCCAGTTCCTTTTCGTCCAATCTTTTTAAAAGCGTCGCGATTATCAAGGTATTCTTTTACTGTCATGTTATTAAGCCCTTTCATTTGGCCTTCTAACTGTCGGTCGTATTCTTGTACAGTGCCTTTATCGTTCTTCTTAAAGCAAGCTACTTTATGTTGCGGCATACGTTTTATTGCTGCCCCCGGCAACTCATTCCCTTTTGGTGGTTCCAATTCATCGGCTTTGGCTTTGGTGGGCTTGTCGGTGACGCCTCGAATTGGTGATTGGCCTTGATATTCATCCAGTGCTTTATTAACTCGCTGTCCGATTTCTTGGGCGGCTTGTTGCATATGCTGGTCGATTTTGGGGTGACGTCGTCTAGGCGTTTTACTGTGGCTTGCATGCCTTCGATGGCGGCGTCTGGAAGTAGTAGGTCGTAGTGCCAACTGGTAGACATGTCATCAAGTGAGTCGCGTAGGCCTTTGACGATGTTTTTTACTTCCGTGGCGGATTGTTTTCCTAGGTCTTGCCAGTTGATGTCTCTTAGGTATTTAACTGGGTCGCCTTTGCCGAGCTTGCGTAGTACGGCAAGCGCAGCCGAGAGGGATTCTCCAGTATTTTTTTAGATAACCTTACTTATGGTTGTGGTATGTCTTGGGCCTTTATTTGTGACTTCGTCTTACCATTACATACCATCTCAATAAAGCAGTTGAAAGTTAGCTACCTCAGCTTCTCTAATTAAAAATGTACATGAAAGCAACAGAAGAAATTTGATGAGAAATGTAGGCTAGGAGGATAATTGAACCTAGCCTTGCAACATCTATGTTGTTAAAGAGTGTGGTTTAGCAAATTAGACATCTTTTTAATTTAACTTAATCATTTTGGTGGGTTAGGGTTTACCAACCAATCAGGTATATAGCCATTTTCTGTGGTCAAGTCGTAACCTTTAATGTCTTTTGCTAATGAAGCCATGGCAGTGAGAGGTATTGAAATAGCTCCGTCTAACGAGTACCTTCGGTCATCAGTGTTATAGTATTCATTATGCAGGGCGCTAGCACTCTCTACTGCCTGGTTGTATTCCGTTCCACTATCATCGGTAAATATACCAAGAATCACAGACACTATTGGCCATTCTAAGCGACTTGAATAAAGGTATACGTCGTCTTCACTACAGTCATTTGGATCACTGGCGATTAACGCTTTTTCTATCGCTTGGTTTAAATCTGCACTGGGTGTAAAAATAGCTTTGAGCAAATCAACATATGCAAAATCAAAAGGCAAGAGCTGCTCTGAATATTTGGCTGATTTAAAAACTGAGTTATCTACAGTTATTAAGTAATCAATCGCAGTTTGATTTCGAGTGATAATGGCGCAGAACAGCGCTTTTTGCCAATTAAATATGTTTGCATATTGTGGAGATAGCTGCCCAGATAGTTCAATTACTTCGTTATCATAGGCAAATTTGAATATGCTATCAGGGCTTTCATTAAATTGGAAAATAGCAAGCTTCAGCTGTAAGGCTCTTGCAATGTAATGCCATGCTTTGTCGCTACCTGGACTTTCGAGAACTTCAAGAGGGAACATCTCTTCTAAATTTAACGACGCGAATGTAGATAACGTATGACAGCCATTTTTTTGAAGTGTTTCTAAAAAAATACTATTACTTTTCTCATATAGCTTATTCGCTCTGTCGTACGTTCGCTTTGCGTAACTATAGTGATTTTTAACCATTTATTTTAACGCTCCAACTTACCTTATAATATCAAACTCTGTTATGTCTATCACTTCGACAAGTCCGTTGTCTCGAACTCTTTGTTGCACACCTATATAATCTATGCTTTCTGTTAGCTTTGATGATTTATAAGCGTCTATCATATCTTCAAGTTGTTCAACTTGATTTGTAAATACTTCATGTTTGTCAGATCCAAAATTGGGGCTATCTAGATACTCTCTTAATTTATCTTCGTAATTCTTGAAAATAGAGTCCATGTATTCTCTTGAGCCCTGCTGAGCTCTACGCTTTCCGGCCATTCGACTCCCCCAAGTTGCGCTACCACCTTTGGCTTCAATAACTAGGAGTCTACCGTCTTCGGTTTGATATAATTGGTCAAATTGTCCTTGCTTACCATCTGTGAGTAACTTTGATCTCAGTGGTGTTGCTCCTGGGTAATTTTGTTCTACGAAGATCCGGGCAGCTTCTTCACCCAACTCTTCACTGGCTGCACGCATATCTTTATATGCAGCTTTAAGGTGCTCTGCATTACCAGACTTTAATGCGGCATCGCGTTTGGCGATGGCTTGATTTCTTTGTGCTTCTAGCGTCCTAAGCTTTTGTTTTGCCGCTGGAGTGAGTGACTTGTGGTCAACCTTCAAGCGTTGCAAGACTTTATTAGGTGTATCAATTCTATTCGAGGCGAAAACAATTTGGCCGTCAACATACTGCAATTGGTCACTGACCGTTTGGTTTCGCCTTGTTATATACGGTTTTCCATCTCGTAATGCAACCCGGTAATTATTCTTTACATGCTCTGGGGCATCACTTAAAAAGTCATCCAATAATATTTGAACATGCGTCCTAGGGTTAACTTTTAATGCAACTGAGGCGGGTGCGACAGACTCAATTCTTTTAACGTCGTCAATGTCGGTTTCGACCTTTGGGAGCCGGTCTAGTTGTACTTTTTCAGTTGTACCCGAGCGAGTGTAACTTAAGCGTTTTAACTTGGTGGCTTGAGTGAGCTTTTCCAATGCGCGGGTTGCTTTAACAAAGTAATTGGATTTAGCGATAGCAGAAACCACTGCACCACTACCAAAGGTGGCAAGGGCAAGCAGTATTTCAAACGACAAGCGACCTGCCATTCTGGTACGTTCAACACTGGAATGGGCATTAAAGTAACGTGCTGGAAAGTTTGCAAGTAAAGTACGCGCTTCTTCATCTTCTGCAATTATAACTAATGTTTCAAACGCTTCAACGATGCCATTAATGGACTCTGAGGCAGTTGACATAATTTGCTGTAACTCTGCCCGCATAGCTTCCACATCGCCAGTTGCGAGGTGGCCCAAAATACGGAAAGTTGCTGCGCCAACATCATAAATTGCCCCTGCTGTGCCTTCGACTAAATCTGCAACTCCCGTTACAATGCTTTCTCCTTGCTGATAAAGCCCGTATAAGAAAGCACCGCTATAGATAAGTCCTTGCATCCCAAGATTTTCGTCATCAATCAGGCGCTCTTGAATGTCAGCTTGCTTGCGGATTTCTGCAACCATTTGGTCAAGGGCCGTGCGAAGCTCTTGGCGTAACGAGACAATCTTCTCTTCGTCCTCGCCGATGTAACTCACGGTATAATTCCCAGCAGGCACATCAATGATTTCTGCAGTACCGCGACTAAGCTGGCCGGTGTATTTTTTGCCGTTATCCATCACGACTTCGTAATCAATGTCTTCTACTGGTGTGCCGTCGCTATAAAAATACGAAAGGTCAATGGTTTTATCAGCAAGTGATGCCGTACCATCAGCGGTTAACGACAAGCGTTGATTTGCTGCTATCTGCGCTATTTGCGGTACACTCGGCATAGTGGCGCTTTGTTTACCATCAATATCTTGCTCCATGCTACCGTCAAACACAGTCATGGCTTTGCCTTTTAAGGTCAGTAACTTGTCTGCAAAGATGTTGACGTTACCACTTGAGTCAATGCTGATTTCACTGCCGCCATTGGCAAGAGTGAGGTTGCCAGAGCCACTGCCTTTAATCGTGATATTGCCTTGGCTTTGAATGATTTGACTTCCCGCCGGGGCGGTGATGGTGAGGTTGTTGTCTGCCTTGAGGTTTATATCACTTTGGATAACACTGCGATGGCTGCGACCCGCCTTAAGGGTGATATTTTGTTTGGCGCTGACGTCAATTTGATTAGCGATGAGTTCAAAGTTAATCATCATCGCATTTTCAATTAATAAGTAAGTGTTTTTAGTGGTAAGGAGTTAAGTGGTTTTTATTTGCTACTTTAATAACAGGAGCATTTATTATGAATAAGCCTTAGCTATAAGCCCTTGTTGGTCTAGTATTTCTTTCTGACCAAATGATGCTAATACACTTAGATGGGCGAAAATATTTACTTTACTGACATTGTCAATGGTAGGCTGCCCACCAAGAAAAAAAGCGGGTTCAAAAGTATACATTTCGTTATATTTTAATTG
This sequence comes from Pseudoalteromonas piscicida, assembly GCF_000238315.3. Taxonomy (NCBI): domain Bacteria; kingdom Pseudomonadati; phylum Pseudomonadota; class Gammaproteobacteria; order Alteromonadales; family Pseudoalteromonadaceae; genus Pseudoalteromonas; species Pseudoalteromonas piscicida. The sequence goes on along the minus strand of NZ_CP011924.1, from coordinate 4,182,438 downwards.
AGATAATCGAAGTTTACATTTCTCAAAAAGTAAGCCTCCACTCGTATCATCTATATCCAGCGATGTTGGCCTTTTTGCACCAAAGAAAAACTGCATGGCATCGTTTTCTTCTCCAACTGCTATGTCTTCGGCATTACCTTCTTTCTCTATAATCCAACCGTGAGATGGGTCGATTAGATATTTATGTCCAAATTTCTCTCCCCATAAGAATAGCTCTCCAAAAGCACTGCGAGCAATTACATAATATGTGTCTTGCTCGATGATACCTATATCTCCAAGCCATGCATCTAAGGTATCTTCAAAATCATCGGGATTAGTTAACCAAAAAAGCCCTTCCCCGAAACCAGAAAATCCGTATTCACTCCAATATTCTAATAATCTAGCAGGCAGTTTACCTTCAAACTTTTTTGTTATTTCTGCTGGGGCTTGATGTTTTTCAGTAGGCTCTTCAAATTTTTCAAGAAACCACTCGAAATCTTCATCTATTTCAAATTGTTTGGTCATTACTCTAACCTCCTTACTTACACCGTTCTAATTCTATATTCACTTGGGTAGTAGGGCCCATTGTTCCCAACGCAAACCTTGCTGCCTCATCCATACAGGAAACTCCCTATAAACTGAAACGTTTTACCGTGGCTTGCATGCCTTCGATAGCGGCGTCTGGAAGTAGTAGGTCGTAGTGCCAACTGGTAGACATGTCATCAAGTGAATCGCGCAGGCCTTTGACGATGTTTTTAACTTCCGTGGCGGATTGTTTTCCTAGGTCTTGCCAGTTGATGTCTCTTAGGTATTTAACTGGGTCGCCTTTGCCGACTTTTCTTTGGATAAAAAGCCGCAGCACGGCAAGCGCAGCACAGAGTGATTCTCCGGTATTTTTTAAGATAACCTTGCCTACGCCTTTGACTGCTGAGCCCACAACTGGCACTAAACCAATGCCCGTGAGGGTAAAGGCAAGCCAAGCGTCGGTGTCGTTAGCTTCATCATCGTCAGTCAGTAGTATGACATTGGCGATGATATCTCGTAAATCCATGACTTGGTCGATAATCGGTATCATGGAAATCGAGGGGCTGACTACTGTCAGTGAAGGTTAGCGGCTTAGCCCTGCAACACCCAAGTGGTTCAGCCTATCCTTTTTTAAAAATCATGCGCAGAAGTTTATCTGATTAAATCAACCGGAACATAAACACTATCTTCTAAGGATTCTCTTGGTATTTCTAAAGCATTAGCGACTAAAACTAATTCAAAGCACCAATAACCAATGTAATAGTCCGTGTACTCGAATTCGCATTCACAATTGTGATTATCATGCCAGTCCGCCAAGCCCTCTAACTTACTGTACCAATTTTGTGAAAATTGGTTGAGTAAATCAGGCTGTTGTTCACTGGGTACTCTAAAAGCGAGTGAAAGGTTTTGATAAATTTCAGGGTAGTAGAGTGTGGGCGAAATAGGTCTATCGTTATCACCAAGTGCAATGACTACATTATCAAGTAAGGTGTCTTTGCCGCGTTCGCCAATAACATCGAGCACTTCTTGAATATGAGCTGGAGCGACATCACAGGCTTGTAAAAGTGCCAGCCACCACAAAGTGTAGATATAACGATTGATATTAGGGGAGCCGACAGCATCGATTTGCCCGCCCAACTTTTCAAAAGCATGGCGGTATATTTGATGATTTGCAGGTAACCTAGGCCTTATAACTGATTCTAATCATCTTCCTCATAAGCAAATGAACCGATAAAAATAGGGTCACTTTGAACAGAGCGTGTTATTTTTTTAGGGTCATAATCAAAATCAAACTGACAAACAAGCCACCTTGCTTTGGTAATACCGATTGACTTAGCAGAGTCTATGGCACTTTTTTCAAAGGAACTTGCATAAGATATTTCTGTAAAAAGTTCTGCAATATCGACAATTCCTGATTCTATATACTCAGATTCTTGATTTGCTAAGTCATAATAACCAACGCCACACAGATCTTGTAGAACATCAACTTCTATAGATTCATTCGCAGCTTCAACTCCAAGCCATATAGAAACAACACCTTCTTTTTCAAACCCTTGAGTATAATAGTCGTCTTCTTCTAGGTATTCCTCTCTGGTCATTTTAATGCGCCTTATTTATGAAATCCCTTGGGCAATGAAATATAACCACCTTCAACCCACTCTCTGATATTGTTTTTAAGGATCTAGACTTTCAGATCTTTTTATTATTTTTTGCAATTGATTTTAGGTCTTTTCGAGTTTGGATCTCTCGATCCTTGGGTGAGAGCATACAGTGTTAACTACCATTAACACTGAAGGTCAGCTCTGCCTCAAGTTCATCGTCAATTGAGGGTCGTACATATTTGCGACGTATCGAATCTTCACGACCAGTGTGTTTTACAAAGTTATAAACAACCGGTCTGAACAGTGCAGTTTTCCGCCGAAATTGGTTCACTTTTCTGACAAGCACCTTTCTTAATTACGACATCTAATACCCAATGCTAATAAGGAGGACGCAAACTAACCATTTATATTACCCATATTCAGCCTATCAAAGACGCTCAACAAAAGCTTCAAAACTATCTGAAACTAGTACAAAAACAGGACTTAATTCATCTGATTCATTATGATCCCAGAGTACAACTGACGGTTCAATATTGCTATCTTTGAAGTTTAAACATAAAAAGTCTCCACCAAAAACATGAGCAAAAGGAAGTAGCTCAGCACCCACTAAATCTTCATTGTCGGTTAGGCGCTCTTCAATCTGAGCGAGCACCACTTTTATTTCGTATTGCATAATATCGTCTGACAAATTTGAATCGTTTGTGATAAGAAGTGTTCGCTCAATCAACCGCTCCTCATTGTCTATGTCGTAAGTTAAGCCTTCAAAAGCAACGCCATTGTTGTTGCGGAAAAACTCGATAAATGAATGTGGAAGTTTAACTCTGCAAAAGCTTTCCAATTCAAATATGCTTGAGTTATTTAACTCATAAGAGTCATTACGTTTAGTGATCATATATAACCTCTATCTTTTGCTGTATGCCCAATGGCCTTTCGACCTTCCACCTTGGTGGTTAATCATATTATGAGGACCAAAAGGAACCAACTCCATAACACCAGGAATCTCTGAGTGATGCCAAGTGTTACCATCTCTCATACCTACAGGCAACTTTTCATCGAGCCACTTAAATTGAATGTAATCTGATTTTTTCCATAGTCCTTCTGGTAATTCTAACTTTGCTTTAATTAAACCAGCTGACGCAAAGTCAGGGTATTTTGTTCCAGATTTAAACGAAACATTAGGAACCAAACCTTTATCAATAGCCTTTTGCTTGATTGCTCTTTTTTCTTTAATAGTAAGCTTATCGCCATCTGGAAAATCTTTCCAAGACCAAGGTTTATTTGAATTAATTAAACTCGCATAATCGGAAGCTTGTATCTCTAGTTTTTCAGCTGCTAACCACTTGTTTTGACCGCTGGGCAGCTCATTCCCTTTTGGCGGCTCCAATTCATCAGCTTTGGCTTTGGTGGGCTTATCGGTGACGCCTCGAATTGGTGATTGACCTTGATATTCATCCAATGCTTTATTAACTCGCTGTCCGATTTCTTGGGCGGCTTGTTGCATATGCTGGTCGATTTTGGGGGTGACCTCGTCTAGGCGTTTTACCGTGGCTTGCATGCCTTCGATGGCGGCGTCTGGAAGTAGTAGGTCGTAGTGCCAACTGGTAGACATTTCATCGAGTGAATCGCGTAGGCCTTTGACGATGTTTTTAACTTCCGTAGCGGATTGTTTTCCTAGGTCTTGCCAGTTGATGTCTCTTAGGTATTTAACTGGGTCGCCTTTACCGCCTTTCCAACTTTTCTTTGGGTAAAAAGCCGCAGTACGGCAAGCGCAGCACAGAGAGACTCTCCAGTATTTTTTAAGATAACCTTGTCTATAGACCTCTATTTAGTCGATTCTGAATATTGACATTTTGGTGCTCAGACTGGTTGAGCAACTCAGTTTACCCACAGTTTGGCTAGAATTTTCCGGCAGTTTTGCCCTGCGAAGCACACATCGTACCGTGCGGCACTATACCACCTAGCCTCTGTCCACAAAACAGCTAAGGGTGTAAAACAAGTCAACACCCTTGGGTAAGCCTAGAAGCACGTATGGAGGATATATCCAGATTCAGATTAGGTTACTAAGCTCTCAAATTATTGAGAAGTTCATTTATATCTTTTGAAACATATATAAAAGCTTCTGGTGAATCAGGATCTTCTTCCACATTCACGAAGATTATAGGTGGATTTGAATGATCAATATTAAAATTATAGGCAAAAAAGTTGCCTGTACCTCCGGCATCAGCAATAGGAAAGATATTTGGATATAAATCTTTCCATTTATTAAATTTTTCCAGAGCACTATATAGCATGTGTTCAGAGGAACAATTTTCTAAAACGTGAAATAACGGTCCAAACGTTACGGGTGCTAAGTCACCTGATTCAATTACCTCTTTAGATGGTACTAACCCCTGTTTGTCAACTATAAAAGATTTGTAATCAGCAGGTAGTATAAAACCTATAATGGCCTCTATTGTTGAGATCTCAGTGCTCGAGATATCTTGCAAAGGAGGATCTACATACTCTTCCCAAATTATATTCACTTTTTGCTCCTTGTTACTTTTTATAGCCTCCACCCTAAATAGACATTCCTCCAGTATGGGGCACGAAAGCGTCGTGTCCTATTTGATTGAATCACAACAAGTGTCACAATACAGCGTTATTCATGCTGCTTAATAGCGCCACGTACCATAGAAGCCATATCAATGATTTCCATATCCCCCATGTCGGCAATTAAATTCAAATGGGCAAAAATATCGCACTTTTCAATATTCTTGACTTTTTTCTCGCCACCCATAAATAAAAATGGTGCAAAGCCGTACACTTCATCGGCATTGAGTGGGCCCTGTTTTTTTAATGCCGCAGGAAAGAGTGGCTTCCTTTGGTTATTTTCAATATCAAGATCTTCAATTTCTTGAAACGCTATAAAATTTTTTATTGTCCGCTCAGTGTTACCTGCTTTAATATCTTGCTCATTCCCTTTTTTTGTTCGCATCCAATTTAGGTGCGGGCTTATTTCAAGGGACTCACCTGTTGTTTCGCCGTAAATCTGAAGTTCCCCCCAAGCGTTACGCGCTATAACATAATAGATATCATCTTGCTCAAACGGGGTGTCTTCTAAAAATCGGTCAAGAATGTCTTGATAATCCGCTGGATTTGTCAACCAAAATAAACCATCGGCAAAGCCACTGAAACCGAGTATTTGCCAGTATTCAAGTAGCTTGTCAGGCAGTTTCCCTCGATACGCTTCTATATCAGCGGTAGTCGCAGGTATGATTGTTGTTGGTTGGCTAAATTTGCTTAGAAAATATTCTAATGCGTCATCATTCGTCTCTATCATAGGTTCTCTACTTTACTTTTTGTTCAACGGGCAACGCTCAAGTCGAATGTTCAACTTAGCATCTGGGCCATATTCTTTAAATGCTTTTTCAACTTGCTCATCCATTAATTCCACGCGTGTTTTATCCCCTTTTTTACTTCCTATAGGTGCTTTGGCCCACTGCGGACCTATAGATTCATTAACTCTTTTATCACCCAGACGAGTAACATTATCATAACCGCCAGCGCCCATATCAGGGTCATGTAATGCATGTAAATTGCCCATAATTTCTGTTGCTCTTTGCAAGGCTAATTTTTCGGCTTCAGCATATGATAATTTTCTACTGTATGAGTCTTTAAGAGATCTCTTTAAATCTTTTTCGAAGTCTTTTCTAAAACCTTCTTGAACAGTTCCAGTCCCTTTGCGCTTCATATTTTTGTATCGATCGCGGTTTTCTCTGTATTCACCAATGGTTAAATCATTTAAGCCTTTTTCTTGATTCTTAAGCTGCCTTGCGTAATTATGCTCTAAAGCACGTAAGTCGCCCTTATGTTTTTTCCTTAAGTTATCACTTGGTTTAAAACAGGGGACCTTGTATGCTTTCATGCCTGCTTTGAGAGGGTGCAACCCTTTCCCTCCCGGCAATTCATTCCCTTTTAGCGGCTCCAATTCATCAGCTTTGGCTTTGGTGGGCTTGTCGGTGACGCCTCGAATTGGTGATTGGCCTTGATACTCATCCAGTGCTTTATTAACTCGCTGCCCGATTTCTTGGGCGGTTTGTTGCATATGCTGGTCGATTTTTGGGGTGACCTCGTCTAAGCGTTTTACCGTGGCTTGCATGCCTTCGATGGCGGCGTCTGGAAGCAGTAGGTCGTAGTGCCAACTGCTAGACATTTCATCGAGTGAATTGCGCAGGCCTTTGACGATGTTTTTAACTTCCGTGGCGGATTGTTTTCCTAGGTCTTGCCAGTTGATGTCTCTTAGGTATTTAACTGGGTCGCCTTTGCCGAGCTTGCGTAAAACGGCAAGCGCAGCAGAGAGGGATTCTCCAGTATTTTTAAGATGGCCTTACCTACGTTGTGATATGTCTTGGATCCTTATTTATCACTGCACGCTATCTCAATAAAGCACTTGAAAGTTAGCTACCGTGGTTTCTTTAATTAAAAATGTAAATGAAAGCAGCAGAAGAAATGTGGTGAGAAATGTAGGCTAGGAAGACGATTGAACCTAGCCTCACAACATCTATGCATTTAAAGGACTTAAAAAAGTGCTATTGGTTATGGGGTAATTGGTTAGATAGCGCAACGATATCGGCCATAACACGCTTCTCTCCAAGGTCCGCTAAGAAAGCTAAATGTTCCGTGGCTTTTACCTTTTGGAGATTCTCAAGCTTAGGTTCGCCACCAAGGGCAAGAGCTGGCACGAAGCCATAGATTTCTCCATTTTCAAGAGGGCCTAGCTTTTCGACAGCACGTTCAAAAAGAGGTTTTTCATTGTGATCTTTTAGATCAATTTCGGCTTTTGGGCTTTGAGTAGCAAAAAATAGATCTAGTGATTTAGATGCTCCATTTTGAGTATAAAACTCATTATTAAACATTGGAAAAATCATTCCATAGTTACTTGTTATTTTTAAGCTGTAACCAGAGTTTTTGCCCCAAATGCACATTTTACCAAACGCATCTATCGCAATGACAGAAAAAATATCGATGCCTTCATTTTGCATTATTTCGAACTGAGTTCCTTTCAACCATTCAGTCAAAAGATCTTGATAGTCTGCTGGGTTGACTATCCACAGACGCCCATCTCCCCAACCACAAAAGCCGTACTTCTCCCAATACTCAAGCAGGTTGTCAGGTAAAACGCCTTGGTAGAATCGTAGCTGCTCTGGGGTTGGTAGGATCGACTTTATAGCTGGTCCAAAGCCCTTATAGTGATAAAAATTGTCAAAAAATTTGTTCATTATTTGCACCTATGTAGATTCATATTTAACTTTGCATCCGGACCTAATGCTTTTAGCGCTTTCTCTGCCTCATTATCCATTAGCTCGACACGACTTAACGTAGTCTTTTTACCTGAGTCATCAAAACCTTTTTTATTCCATCGTGCGCCAATAGATTGGTTGACGCTAGCGTCACCTAAATCAACGATCTCATCTAACCCTCCCGCTATCATATCAGGGTTATGTAACGCATGAAGAGTTTTCATATCCTTCTTTGCTAGCTCTTTGGCTTTCTCAAGTGCCTCTTCACCAAAATATTCCCCTTTAGAAATGAAGTCATTTTCGTATTTTCTTATCAGGTGCTCTCTGAATTCTTCTCTAGCCTGTTTTTGCGCCTTTCCAGTTCCTTTTCTTCCAATCTTTTTATAAGCATCGCGATTTTCAAGATACTGTTTTACTGTCATGCTATTTAGCCCGTCCATTTGTCCTTTTAATTGGCGGTCATATTCAACAGCGGTTCCTTTGGCATTCTTTTTAAAACAAGGCACATTGTATTGCGGCATACGTTTTATTGCAGATCCCGGCAACTCATTCCCTTTTGGTGGTTCCAACTCATCGGCTTTGGCTTTGGTGGGCTTGTCGGTAACGCCTCGAATTGGTGGTTGGCCTTGATACTCATCCAGTGCTTTATTAACTCGCTGTCCGATTTCTTGGGCGGCTTGTTGCATATGTTGGTCGATTTTTGGGGTGACGTCGTCTAGGCGTTTAACCGTGGCTTGCATGCCTTCGATGGCGGCGTCTGGAAGCAGTAGGTCGTAGTGCCAACTGCTAGACATGTCATCAAGTGAATCGCGCAGGCCTTTGACGATGTTTTTAACTTCCGTGGCGGATTGTTTTCCTAGGTCTTGCCAGTTGATGTCTCTTAGGTATTTAACTGGGTCGCCTTTACCGAGCTTGCGTAAAACTGCAAGCGCAGCAGAGAGGGATTCTCCGGTATTTTTTAAGATAACCTTGCCTACGCCTTTGACCGCTGAGCCCACAACTGGCACTAAACCAATACCCGTTAGGGTAAAAGCAAGCCAAGCGTCGGTGTCGTTGGCTTCATCATCGTCGGTCAGTAACATGACATTGGCAATGATATCTCGTAAATCCATGACTTGGTCGATAATTGGTATCATGGAAATTAAGGTACCTACCACGATTTGTGACGTGGAGGGGTTTTGATTAAAGTCGCCTTGTAGTGTGCCCCATAACCAATCACCTGCTTGGGTTGCAATGCCGTTGGCTTCTATCAGTGGTGCGGTATTACCGCTGCGTACCATTTCAGCCGCTTGCGCTGGGGTGATTTGTCCATACAGAGGGTTTTTAGGGCGATTATCTTCTGGTAGGTAATCGCGTTTATCCTCACCATATTGCACGGTGTATTGACCAGGCGGTGCATTATCAATTTTTGCTTTACCGCTGTCATCTAAGTTACCAGTCAACTCTGTGCCGTTTGCAAATCGAATGATATAAGGTGCGCCCATAATTGGGCTGCCATCTTGATAGGTATAAGACAACTCAATGGTACTGCTCATCATGGTGGCAATGCCATCGGCGGCCAGTGAGAGTCGAGCATTTTCAGACAGCGCTTGAATTTGCGGTACACTCGGCATCGTGGCGCTTTGTTTACCACCAATATCTTGCTCCATGCTACCGTCAAACACAGTCATGGCTTTGCCTTTTAAGGTCAGTAACTTGTCTGCAAAGATGTTGACGTTACCACTTGAGTCAATACTGATTTCACTGCCGCCATTGGCAAGGGTGAGGTTGCCAGAGCCACTGCCTTTAATCGTGATATTGCCTTGGCTTTGAATGATTTGACTTCCCGCCGGGGCGGTGATGGTAAGGTTGTTGTCTGCCTTGAGGTTGATATCACTTTGGATAACACCGCGATGGCTGCGACCCGCCTTAAGGGTGATATTTTGTGTGGCGCTGACGTCTATTTGATTGGCGGTGACGTCTAGGTTGGTTGCTGCATCGGCAATGACTGACTTTTTACTCTCCAGTGCCAGTTGTTGTTTGGCGCTGGCAATAAAGGTTTTATTGGTGAGTAGTCGGATTGCACTTTTAACACTGCCAAGTTGGATGTCTTTGGCTGCAAAAATGTTCATCGCGCCAAGTTGCGCAAGCCAGTGAATGTAAGGCTGCTTTTTATCCCCATGTAACACCAAGTGCTGGTTGCCCGCTAAGGTTTGCAACACAATATGCGGGGTATTTGGGGTGTCATCAAACATCAACAGGTTTTGGCCGCGAGAGCACAACACGTTTTGGGCGTTATTGGCGCTGGTAACAACCGACGGTTGGGTGTCGTTAAGGGCAAAGCCTAACAGGTAACTTTGGTCTGGGTCGTTGTTCATGCAACCGATGAGCACATTACTGTCTGGCAGCAGTGGAAAATGTAACCCCGTCGGCTGCTTTTGGCCGCGACAGACATATTGTGTGAGGCGCTTGACCGACTCGGTCACCTGACTATCAAAATGTACTTGCGTGGCATATTGCCCTTGTGTATCGACATGAGGATTGGCCTTTGACCCTGACAGCGAACGTACCGTGGCGGTAAACACCATCGGTTTTGGGCTATGCTCTGGGGGCGCGATACGTATTGGCTCACCCCGTGGTACACAAACCGACTCGCTATGATATGCAACTTGCTTAGGGTCATTGGCACTGCCTTGCTTATAAATCTGTTTACTGCGAATACAGGTATAATCGCCACCTTTCGCTGTGCCCAATTTACCATTTAACGAAAACGAATAACCAGCATTGGCTTCGGCTACGTTTCCTACCAGCGTGACTTCATTTTTACCTTGTTGATAGGCAAGCTCGAGATTGCCGGTGCGCTCAAATTGCTCAGCGGGATTTTGTGCCGCAGGTTCAAAATAGCTACGCTGCGCCGAGCTGACCGAGGTTGGCGGATGGGCATTCACATGCACTTGTGAGCCACCCATTCTAAAACGATGGCGGCTTTGGCACTGCGTAAACCCAACAAAGCCGGTTTCATGTTCGTGAACCAGGCTATCTTTATCCGTCACCGACAGTAAGCCTCGCTCAATATAGGGGCTTGCAAGGTTTCCCTCGGCAATCACTATCGACTCAATAAAATCATGGCATTCAAACCAATAAATTAAGCCGTACTTTGCTAAGAGTCGGGTGAAAAAGGTGTAGTCGTTTTCTAGCGCTTGTACGCACTGCGGTAGCGTGGGTAAATCTTTAGTGACTCGCCATTTTATCCGGTCTTGTGAATAGCCGGCTTTTTGTATCAGCTTATTGAGGACAGACTGAACATTGGCTTGTACAAAGATTTGGCTTTTTTCAGTTTGCTTAAGTAACTCAAGGCGAGGCTTTAAGACCACCTCTGCACCACAAGTGTGCTCAGACACAAAACCAGATTGGATATCAAACAAAGTCCCAGTGAAATACGTCGATATTGCATCTGGTGACTCAATTTCAAACGTGAGCATATTGCCGACAAGTAACTCATCAGCCAGGTCAAATTGGGATTCTAGGTTCGCTTTGAGTAAAAAGCCGCGATTGATACAGGTCGTGAGTTCAAAATCGACGACATGTACAGGATGGTTAGTACCATACACCACAATCCTTGTTTGCATTTTTTATGTCCACTGTTGTTGGTTAAAGCCGTTCCACCAATACGCGGTACTACTTCCTAGTGTGCTGCGATTGGTTTTTATTTGCGCGCTATTGTTACATAAAAGGCAAGCATTTTTAACTCATTTTTTTACTCAGCATTCGAATGCTTATCTTTTGGTGTAACGGACTGTTTTTAAATCTCAAGCCAAATGAAAACGGTGTCAGCTTACCCTCCTTGGCGGATATCAAAGCGCGTCCATGCGCTTCTCGTTCATTCTTTTTAAACGACGAAAAAGAACGAACCAAGAAAACGTCGCCCCAGCATCACACTTAATCCTCAAACCCTAAGCCGATATAGTGCAACCGTCTTGTAAGGCACATCCATGATGCCAGACAAGACTTAGCCGACATCCTGTCGGCACATTGCATATCAGCTATGCTTTTCGGGTGTGATGGAGGGGGAAATCGCGCTGTCTGTTAGTTCTGGTTTTATCCAGTAAAGTAGCTAATTAGCTTACAAGCACCACAAAAACGATCGGTGTGAACTCCTAATTAACAGTCTAAATCGTTTTGTGGGAGGTGGTTTACCCGCCGGGCTGTTATGTTTTTCGGGTGTGGTAAAGGGGGATTAGTATTGACTGCAAGTTCTAGTTTTTCTCTCAAAAGCAGCTAATTTTCCTACAAGCACCAAACAAAACTATCAGCGCCTTGTATCTCCCTCATCACACCCGAAAGTAAATTGCCAATGAGTCATTTCAACGCATGGATGCGTGAAAAGCGGTGACAGGGCCAAGGATGGCCCTTACACCGCGGTGACGTTCATATTGGCAATTTACTTGAGGAGTCAGTGTGATGTTGGGAGTGCCCTTTCTTTTGCTTACTTGTTCTTTGGGCATCAAAGAAAAGTATGTCGTAGCCCATGGATGGGCGTCGAAACCAGTCAGGAGGACGGGCTGACTTTACGATAAATTTCGAGCTATCAGCCGTTAGCAAAATAAACCTCCATGTTTAATATCAAAGCGCATCCATGCGATCCTCGTTCATTCTTTTTAAACGACGAAAAAGAACGAACCAAGAAAACGTCGCCCCAGCATCACACTTAATCCTCAAATCCTAAGCCGACATAGTGCAACCGTCTTGTAAGGCACGTCCATGATGCCAGACAAGACTTGGCCGACATCCTGTCGGCACATTGCATATCAGCTTATGCTTTTCGGGTGTGATGGAGGGGGAAATAAGTTGTCTGTTAGCTGTCCACAAAGCCATCAGAAACATAGTTGCTTGCAAGCACCACAAGAATTTATCAGCGCCTTGTGTCTCCCTCATCACACCCGAAAGTAAATTGCCAATGAGTCATTTCAACGCATGGATGCGTGAAAAGCGGTGACAGGGCCAAGGATGGCCCTTACACCGCGGTGACGTTCATATTGGCAATTTACTTGAGGAGTCAGTGTGATGTTGGGAGTGCCCTTTCCTTTGCACAACGATTCTTTGGGCATTAAAGAAAAGGTAGTCGTAGCCCATGGATGGGCGTCGAAACCTTCTGGAGGACATATCAAACATCCCTCCATGGCTCGTATCGACTTAAGAATTGTCGCGCAGATAACGACTTGAACTAGTAGTAAAAAGAAGTAAGTCAGGCTTCAATTTGAAGTTTTAAAGCCTGACCATTTTAAGCATACACCACTAAGCAGCAGCTTTTTTTCGAGAAAAGTTTTGTCTCGCCACTTTAGTTGTAATTGATAAGACAGCCAACAGTTCAAGACCTAACAGAATATTTTTCATGATTGAGTAGTTATAGAAAACCCAATTCCAACCCCAAAACTGCTTGGCAAACTCTTCGTTAACACCCAAATAATCTAGGTTGCGGATAAGATTCTCTATAAATGCTAAAAAATCTACGCTGATGAATAAGAGAAACACTGTCATCAAGGCCATATCTGCATTAGTCATTTTGATTTCATGCGACGATATATTTTTTCTAGCTAGCCAAATTCGTGAAAACGCAGGGCGAAAAGCAACCGCAAGAAAGGTAACAATATCTGTTACTAAATGAATTAAGTATATACGATTATTTTTCCATAAATGAAGTGAATTATCATCTAGTGGAAATATATTAAAGTACAGAGCAGAATAACCAAGTGAGTGCGTGGCAAAAAGCGCTACGCATATATGCCTAACGTTGATGTCCGAGTAGTAAGCTCCACATATCAACGCTATCGAGAGCAACATACCAATCTGAACTGCTTGAAAGCTTAAAACAAAAATGCTTAAAGGTATAAAAAGAAGCGCGAGTAAATATTTCATTGGTTACCTACATGAATTTTCCGTATGTTACTTTTGCACATCAACCATTGCCTGGTGCTTTTTCCGTGCGAGGCTGCTCACCATTTTCTGGACCACTTCCTCCAGAAACAAATCTTATATCCGTCTCAATCAATATACGCAGGGAAGCTTCATTATCTTTTTTTGAGTCAATACTTAAAAAACGAGCGATAAATTCCGACATCAAATTCTTCATCATTAATCTCTATTTTTTTATATCTTCTTGCTCTTTCTCACTCTGTTTAATTTGAGTGATAAGCCCTTTGATATCAACCGAACAATAAATACATATTTCTAAAAATTGGTTAATTCTTGGTTGTCCGACACCGGTTTCCCAATTCTCTATCGTCCTGAGAGACACACCAATTTTATCTGCCATTTGTTGCATGGTGACCCCCTTTCGTTTTCTAAGTGCGCGAAGGTCATCCCCTGAAATGCTATTTTTAAAGAAAAACAACGCAGTTATATCCTTAACATAATATCGTTACTATACGAATGTTAAAGAAGCAGTAAACGAGTCTTACTTTACACGCTTTGCTTCTCCGCCAACTCCGAACCCATTAACGGGAAATAGTAACAAAAAGAAACAAAAGCGCAACATTTTTGAGCTGTGTTTTTCGTTAAGTAACAAAGCGTATATTATTTCGGCACACCTAGCAAATATAACAGTTGTAACAAAGATCCTTCACAAATAGCCGCGCCGGCACTTTCTACCACTTTTGGCTTACCATGGATTGCCACACCTAGCTGGGCTTTTGCCATCATCACTAAGTCATTTGCGCCATCACCAATGGCAACGGTTTGAGTCATTGGGATCGCATATTGGGTTGCAAGTTGACCTAGCACTTCTGCCTTTTTGTCGGCATCTACGATATCACCTAGCACTTTGCCGGTAAGCTGCGCGTTTTCCACCTCTAGGGTGTTGGCAAATACAGCGTCTAGTTGGAGTGGCTCAATCAATGATTCTGCAAACCATGTAAAGCCACCCGAGGCGATGGCAAGATGCCAGTGATGCAGCTTTAGCGCCTGACATAACAGCTCTATACCGGGCATTAGCGGTAAGTTTTCTTTTAATGATTGAATTTGTGATAACGGTACGCCAGAGAGTGACGCAACGCGGCGGTGTAGACTTTCAGAAAAAGAGAGTGCCCCGGCCATTGCCTGTGCGGTGACAGAAGCCACTTCATCATATCGGTCGGCCAATCGAGCAATTTCGTCAATACATTCAATTTGAATTGCGGTGGAGTCCATATCCATCACAAGTAACCCAGGCTCTGCTAAAGTAGGTGCTTGTGTTATCACCGCACCTTGCGCATTAATGCTTTTGGCAAAATGCCTCACCTCAGCCTTATTCGGCATTTGCGATGCGTTAAAACGCATACCCAGTGCAACAGGAAGCTGTTCATGAGGTTGATATGCCGTAAAATAAGCCTGCTCGATAGCAAATGTTTGAAGAAATTTTGTGACTTCCACAAGGTGTTGCAATTGTATATTTGGGCCAAAAAAGCATATTGATTGGGTCGTCATCTCAGGTAATTGATTTACTTGTGTGAGGCTTGTGGTACCTTGGCAGCTATACCAATGAGCCAGCGCCATATGTTCCTGAATTGGTGTGTTTAGTTCACTATTAGCGAATTGAATGATTGACGACATAAGTTGCTCCTTGATAGCGTTAAGCCGATTTTTAACATGATTGCGCTAAGCTGTCAGCACTGGACCTTAGCAAAAGCGGGCAATATGCGATAAATATGAAAAATTTACATGTATTAGAAGTGTTAAACTCGACCAGAGGGCGTAGATTATTTCGCCTGTGCATCGCCGCGACGTGTTTAATTATGGTGACTTGGCTTGCGTTTAATACCAGTTTTGAATCTCATCGTTTGCTCCATAATGGCGCAGACCTTACCGCAAGAAGTCTCACCAAGCAGCTCGCAAAAAATGTGGCATTGCCCCTCTCTCGCAGTGATACGCCAAGGCTCAGCGCACTGGCAAATCACCTCGCTAGCGATGACTTTGTGCTTCAAGTCGCAATTTATGATTATCAAGGACGCTTTGTTGTTGGTAACGACGGTAATTCCTCACCCACAGATTATCAGCAGCTACCTCAAACCTTACCGGGACTGAGTAAAACCAAAAGCATTATTTCTGAACCAGTATATACGCCAACCGGACAGCCTCTTGGGTTCGTCAATATGGTCTATTTGACAGAAGCTGCTATGTCACAAAGCCACTCTCATTTCCACGAACTTGGACGAGTCGTTTTACTGATGCTGGTGATTACGATGGTATTCACATGGCAAATAGGTCGAGCATTAAAACGCTGGGAAGTAAAACGCAAAATTCGCAAGAAAGTAAAGATGCTTCCTGCGCCTGAAAAACGGGCAGAAGAATTAGAGCAGGGGTAAAGCTGTTAGCACTGTAATAAAGTTGATAACATAATAGTTAACCTAAAATAAAATCGAACAACAAAGGATATGAATAGTAAACTTTTTATTACCCCAAAACCCAATCCAAACGCTGAGTTGCGGTTATTTTGCTTTCCTTATGCTGGCGGTTCACCAGCTATATTTACGCCTTGGATCGATAAAACAAGTGAATTTGTTGAGCTCGTTTTTGTGCAGCTTCCAGGGAGAGGGGCTCGACTGGTAGAGCCAGCAATAGACAACATGCCGGATATTATCTCTGAACTCATGGTACACAAAGACTATATGACCAGTAAGCCTTTCGCGTTTTTTGGACATAGTCTTGGTAGTCGCATTTCATATGAGCTTGCTTTTCAATTGTTAGACGCAGGCTTGCCTACTCCACGTAAAATATTTGCTTCTGCGAGTCGTGCACCACATTGCACCTCAACTAAGTCTCATTTACATGGCTTACCACACGATGAATTTATTGCTGAGCTTCGTGACTTAAATGGTACGCCAAAAGAAGTTCTTGAAAATAAAGAGCTTATGGAGCTATTACTCCCGTTGCTCCGAGCTGACTTTAAAATAGCAGATACCTATGTAGCAGAACAGTGTGCATTACCCATCCCCATCCATGTTTTCCATGGCGTTGATGATGAGATCTTGAATGAACATGTTATTGCGTGGCAAGAGCTAACGACACAGCCATACCAGATTACCGAATTTGCCGGTGGGCACTTTTTTATTCACCAATACGCTGATGAGATGATCTCCATTATTAATCAACAATTGGCTTAAGTAGTGTTGGTATTATGCCGGAAAAGCATAAAGATCGCCGGGTGAACCGGCTCCTACACCTGCTTTTCTATTGTTGGTAAGTATGATTTTATATCGCGGTAACTGCGTAAAGATCGCAGGGTGAACCGGCTCCTACACCTGTTTTTCTATTGCTGGTAAGTATGGTTTTATATCGCGGTAACTGCGTAAAGATCGCCGGGTGAACCGACTCCTACACTTGTTTTTCTATTGCTGGTAGGTATGGTTTTATATCGTAGTAAAAGCATCAAGATCGCCGGGTGAACCGGCTCCTACACGGGTTATCTATTGCTGATAGGTATGGTTTTATATCGTGGTAAAAGCGTAAAGATCGCCGGGTGAACCGGCTCCTACACGGGTTATCTATTGCTGATAGGTATGGTTTTATATCGCGGTAAAAGCATCAAGATCGCCGGGTGAACTGGCTCCTACACCTACTTTTCTATTGCTGGTAGGTATGGTTTTATATCGCGGTAAAAGCATCAAGATCGCTGGGTGAACCGGCTCCTACATGGGTTATTTATTTCTGGTAAGTATAGTTTTATATCCCATTTGTAATATTGACGCGTAGGTCGAGATTTATCTCGACATCATCAATTTAACCTAAGCCAAACAACTGCGTGGTATTTCGATAAAGCGCTGCGGCAAGCTCGCTCGGTGTTTCGCTTCGATATTCACAAAGTCTGTCAAATACTTGGACGACTCGCTTAGGGGAATTCGGCTTCCCCTGATAACCATGTAACGGCATCGACGGCGCATCAGTTTCCAACACTAGGCTTTCAAGCGGCAGCTGTGATATTGCCTGCGCTGTTTTTTCGCCTCTTGGATAGGTGATTGTGCCACCTACTCCGAGTTTAAAACCCTGAGCAATATAATATTCAGCCTGCTGTTTTGAACCTGAAAAAGCATGGATCACCCCGCCATACTGTGGCTTAACACGTTTAAACGCGGCAGCAATTAGGTGATGACTTTTGCGGTGATGGACGATTAGCGGAAGCTTTACCTGATTACTCAGTGCGATATGCGCTTCAAACAGTGCAATTTGCCGCTCAAGCGCATCGCAGGTTGTATCGATGCCACACTCTCCTATCGCACACAGTTGGGTACGATTGTGCATTACATGCTCGACCAACGCAGCCATATCGTCGTCGCAATGTTCGCCAATAAAATAAGGGTGTAACCCCGCGGCGATTTCACATTCTGGATGATGTGCTTGAAACTCAACAAGCTCAAGAGACTGCTTAAGGGTAACGCCAGGCACCACAAAACGCTCAACACCAGCGCCGTGGGCAGTTTTGATATGCATAGCTAAGTCATCTGCCAACTCGTCAAAATCGAGATGACAGTGACTATCTATAAAGGCGAATTTATGGGTTGAGCCGCTCAATTTCCCAACTGCCATCGGCTTGCTTCACATACATAAAGCGATCGTGAAGACGGTGCTCTCCACCTTGCCAAAACTCAACTTTAGTGGGCTCCACGCAATAACCGCCCCAAAAATCAGGTAGTGGAATTTCGCCTTTAGCGAACTTGTCTTTCATGCTACTAAAGGTTTGCATCAAGGCTTGACGAGATGATACGGGGCGCGATTGCTGAGACGCCCACGCTGCAAGCTGACTTTCTTTTGGTCGTGATAAGAAATACTTGGCAACGCGACTGGTTGGTAACGGGACTGCTTCACCATACACGATAACCTGACGCTCAATTTCATGCCACGGGAAGTGCAAGCATATCTTGTTGTTTTGCTTTAGTTCTTGCGCTTTGCGTGAACCGGTATTGGTAAAGAAGACAAAACCGTGCTGGTCTACATGCTTGAGTAAAACAATGCGTTGAGACGGCTGACCGTGCTCATCAACCGTAGCGACGACCATCGCTGTTGGGTCGGTAAACTTGGCATCAATCGCCTGCTGTAGCCAGGTTTCAAACTGCTCAACGGGTGTGTCTTTCAGCATCTCACGACGTAAACCGTCTTTGGTATATTCTCTGCGAATGTCTTCAAGTTTCATCACTATTTCCTTTACAAAAAAGCCGCTATAAAGCGGCTTCTAGTATACCTTAATGCAAGTTAAAACTAACTTACATTTGCTCCATCACTTCGATACCAAGCAAATCTAGACCGGTTTTCAGTGAGTTAGCAACCAGATTACATAACAAGAGACGACTTTCACGGACGTCTGCTGCTACATCATCTTTCAAAATTGGGCACGCTTCATAGAATGTCATATACAAGCTCGCGAGCTCATATAAATAACTACATAATACGTGTGGCGTTGCTTCGCTGATCATCAGATCAAGCACTTCTTCCAGTTGCAGCAGTTTAAGCGCAAGTGCCTTTTCCTGTGGTGCTTGAATTTGAATACGACCAGTTAGGCTAGCGCTATCCATGTTTGCCTTGCGGAAAATACTACGAACACGGGTATAGGCGTACTGCAAATATGGCGCCGTCGCCCCTTCAAAGCTCAGCATCGTATCCCAGTTAAAGATATAATCGCTGGTTCTGTGCTTTGACAGATCGGCGTACTTCACTGCACCAATACCCACTTTACGCGCGATTTCTTGGCGAGCTTCATCAGATAGGCCAGAGGCTCTGTCAGCGAGCTTTTCTGTCGCACGGCTCACTGCTTCGTCAAGTAAGTCTGATAGCTTCACCGTGCCGCCAGTACGAGTTTTAAACGGTTTGCCATCGTTACCCATCATAGTACCAAACAGGCTTGGCTCGTAGCTGGTTTTGTCTTTTAAAAGACCCGCTTTACGTGCTGTGATCTCAACTTGGTTGAAGTGTAAACCCTGACGCGCATCAACAAAAATTAGGATACGATCAACATCTAGCTCATTTGAACGGTAATCACAGGCTGCTAAATCAGTCGTCGAATATAAGAAACCACCACCTGATTTTTGCACGATAAATACGGAAGGTTCACCGTCTTTATTTGCCAATTCGTCAAGGAATACGACTTGAGCGCCCTGATCTTCGACCGCAATGCCTTTCTCTTTTAGCAGCTCAATTACGCCGGCAAGACGGTCGTTGTAGGCACTTTCTGCCATGATGTCATCACGCGTAAGCGTCACGTTTAGCTTGCCGTATACTTCTTCAGAGTGTTTAACAGAGGTGTCGATAAACATTTGCCATAGCTTCTGACAATGCGCATCACCACCTTGTAGTTTTACTACGTAATCACGGGCTTTATCGGCAAAACCGGCTTCGTCATCAAAGCGCTTTTTGGCATCGCGATAAAAGCTTTCAAGATCCGCAAGTGCGACGTTTTCAAGGTCAACACCTTGGTTCAGCAAATCTTCTAGGTGTGCTATCAACATACCAAACTGGGTACCCCAGTCGCCCATATGGTTTTGGCGAATAACAGTGTCACCACGGAACTCAAGGGCACGCACAACAGCATCACCAATGATAGTTGAGCGCAGATGACCTACGTGCATCTCTTTAGCAAGGTTTGGCGAAGAAAAGTCGACCACAACCTTGTCAGGCGTAGCATGTTCAGCAACACCTAATTTGGCATCCGTATTTGCCGCTTCTAGGCTTGCGGCTAAAAACTCAGGTTTGAGGTGAATATTAATAAAACCTGGGCCTGCGATTTCTGTTTTTTCTGCAAGATCAGCAACGTCTAGGTTGTCGATGATCTTCTGCGCCAGCTCTCTTGGGTTAGTTTTTAGTGCTTTAGCAGCCCCCATCGCACCGTTAATTTGGTAATCACCAAACTGAGGACGCGTGCTTTGTGTTACCGCTGGGTTTGTACCTTCAGGGATACCAGCCGCTTGCATCGCTGCATTGGCTTTTTCAATTAAAATACTTTTGATGTTCATCTGTTTTCCTTTAATGCGCAGCGATTAGTGTTCACGAGTTTCATGGAACTTCACGTCAGGGTAACGCTCCATAGATAGATTCAGGTTTACGCGGCTTGGTGCGATGTAAGTTAGGTTATCACCACCATCCAACGCCAAGTTTTGCTCACACTTGCGGCGGAACTCAGCCATTTTCTTCTCGTCATCACAGCTTACCCAGCGCGCAGTTTGAACCGTTACGCTCTCGTAAATCGCATCTACGTTGTATTCAGACTTTAAGCGTGCCACAACCACATCAAACTGCAGCACCCCAACCGCACCTACAATCAGGTCGTTATTGATAAGTGGTCTAAATACCTGTACCGCACCTTCTTCAGAAAGCTGTACCAGCCCTTTAAGTAGCTGCTTTTGCTTAAGTGGATCTCTTAGACGAATGCGACGGAATAGCTCAGGTGCAAAGTTTGGAATACCACTAAATTTAAGCGTTTCACCTTGTGTGAAGGTATCACCTATTTGAATAGTACCGTGGTTATGTAGACCGATAATATCACCCGCGAACGCTTCTTGAGCACGCTCACGGTCACCCGCCATAAAGGTTACCGCATCTGCAATACTGACTTGTTTACCAAGACGCACGTGGTTCATCTTCATGCCTTGGCTATATTTACCAGATACAATACGCATAAAGGCGATACGGTCGCGGTGTTTTGGATCCATGTTTGCTTGAATTTTAAACACGAAACCAGAGAACTTTTCTTCGTCGGCTTTTACTTCACGCTCATCAGTTTGACGCGGCAGTGGCGTTGGTGCCCACTCAGTTAACCCGTCAAGCATGTGGTCAACACCGAAGTTACCAAGTGCCGTACCAAAGAATACAGGGGTTAATTCGCCAGTTAGAAATAATTCACGGTCAAACTCATGCGAGGCACCCATTACTAACTCAAGCTCTTCACGAAGTTGCTCAGCCAAGCTTTCACCCACAGCAGCGTCAAGCTCGCTGTTATCTAGCCCTTTGATCACGCGTTTGTCTTGGATCGTATGACCTTGACCTGTTTGGTACAGAATCGTTTCATCACGATGAATGTGATAAACACCTTTAAATTCTTTACCACAGCCAATTGGCCAAGTAACCGGCGCACACATGATGTTCAGTTCAGTTTCTACTTCATCAAGTAGCTCCATTGGGTCACGAATATCACGGTCCAATTTGTTCATAAAGGTAACGATTGGCGTGTCACGTAAACGCGTTACTTCCATCAGTTTGCGGGTACGGTCTTCTACACCTTTTGCCGCATCGATTACCATCAAGCACGAGTCAACAGCGGTGAGCGTACGATAAGTATCTTCAGAGAAGTCTTCGTGTCCCGGAGTATCTAGTAGGTTAACCAAGGCATCATTGTATGGAAACTGCATCACAGAGGTGGTTACCGAGATACCACGTTCTTTTTCCATTTCCATCCAGTCAGATTTGGCGTGTTGGTTTGAGCCACGGCCTTTAACCGTACCGGCTTTTTGTAACGCCTTTCCGAATAAAAGTACTTTTTCGGTGATGGTGGTTTTACCCGCATCCGGGTGTGAAATGATCGCGAAAGTACGTCTGCGCGACACTTCCTGCGGAATACTCATATTTGACATTGAAATTCTACTTATGGCATTGGCAACCGAACCAAAACTCGGCCACGCTAAATTCGAACAAAGATTGCTATATTCTCTCCGATCTTGGCCATTTTAACAACTTGATGACGGTAATTTTCGCAGCTAAATAGCAGATGTTATATAGCCATTGCGGTAGTTGATGAAAGGTGAGCTGTGATGGCTAGTTTATTAGTCCAGCTTTTTACGTAAAATCGCCATTGTTCACAAAAGGCATGCCTTGTCAGGAACTGTGTCGCCTATATGCTTTAGGTCACATCGAGCATTCAGCTCAGTTTTTGCTGATACATGTGTTTATCTGCCCGAGAAAATAAACTAGCCATGCTTTCAAACTTATTTTCACACTTGGCAAATCCCGCTGAAAATCCACACTTGGGGAGCTTTTTCTGTTTTAACGCTTGATAGAAATTAGCCTCACTTTGAAAAATAAAGTCGTTGACAGCTTTCTCATCATGTCGCTGCACAATAGCCAGAAACTCATCACCACCATAGCGCCCGATAATATCATCTTCGCTGCTTGCGGCCTTCAAGGCTTCAGCCAAACTTTGTAACACCTGATCACCAACTTCATGGCCATAGCTGTCATTTATTGGTTTAAAACCATCTAAATCAAGAAAGACACAGTAAAGCGCACCACCCAGCTTTAAGGCAATATCACGCTTATGTTCACCGAGTATTTCAGTCGCACGACGATTTAATACTTCAGTTAACGGGTCTTGCATCGCTATCGCTTTGATTTTGCTATAGCGCTCAATCATCACCAAATCGTCTTCTAGCATATCGCGCAAATGCTCTATAAATTCAACCAACGGAGCGCCGTAATTCGTGGGTTTAAAGTCCATCACACACAAAGTGCCAAACGACTTTCCATTGGGCCAATGGATAGGTACACCCAAATAAGACTCAAAGCCATCATTGGCAACCTCAGGGTTATCGTCCCATTGATAATTTACACTAGCGTGCTGCTCATATAGGTTACGGTTATTAGCGACAACATGCTTACAAAAGATATTGGTTTCTTGCGGTATAAAACCACCAGCAGGATACGGGTTTTCTTCTTGGTCACTTGCAATCATCACTGCAAAGCCATCTTCTTTCTTTTGCACCACAAACGCAGCAGGCGCCGAAAAAATCTTCGCCATCAAATCGACTGTTTTTTGCCACTTTAATAACGTTTGTTGTGAGGCTTCTGGTTTAAGCAAGTCTGCGTACGGCACGGTAATACCATTTAATTCAATTACATTTATCTAAACAGTATAGCGGACAGCTGAAGAGTGGATGAATTATTGTTTAAAAGGAAAACGGTGTGGGCAACACGCTGACTGGTGCGTCAGCGTGTATTGGGAGGTTACGGCTTTAATGCTACTTTTCTATCGTTGTAATAGGCAATCAAATCATCAACGGTTTGCTGACAATACTCGCGGATCCCAGAAACTAACATGTGCTTTTCACCATAACCGACTTTAGTGCCGTTCGACAGTAAGTTAAAACGCAGGTTGATTTTGCCACGTTTGCCTTCATAGCTAAACTCAGGTTTAGCCGCTTCCAATGTTACTTCCGTTACCGAGATATCATCCATATGAATAGACATAGATTCGTATATCACCATTGGCCTTGCTGGGTTTATCATTACCTCTTGCTCACCCATCAATGGGATGATCACATGAGGAAAGGTGGTGCCTGAAAATTCAACGTAATTTCTCGTCAAACTATTGATGAGCGTTGGGCAAGTGCTGGTTTCGCCAGTGCGCGATACAGACAACATCACTTTATCATTTGCGGTAATATCAAATTGTGCTGCACCTTCAGGCAACGTGAGCGTTGTTGTTTCATCAACCATGCCCACAAAGCTAAACTCCATATTCTCGCTTAAGCCATAGTGCTTTAACACTAAGGAGAAAAGTAGATCACCCGGTACACAAAACTTCTTTGCATCGATGTCGTGCAATGGGTTGTAGTCGTCCGCGACTCCTTTTGCAAATAAACTCCCCTGTTCTCTGGTAATGGTGATCTCATTTGCTTGTTGTTGATAATACGGCTCTAACATCGCTACTTTTCTCTAACCTCTAAGATAAAACTGCGCCATGTTACCAGAAATTTCTGAAATAGAGGTCATATCTGTTACGATAATCTGTTAACAAATATTACATTGGCCGGATTTGATGCTAATGGTTAGCGAGGTTATTGAAAACAATAGCCTCGCTAAATTCTGTTCAGAGTTGAGTTACATTAACCCTTGTAATGGCTCAGCGCCCCAAGTAAAGAGTAACAAAGCAGAAAGCGCAATAAAGATAAGGTATGCAACAACCCCCGATTTCATGACAGGCGTGCTCACAGCATTTTCTTGCTTACCAGTTACTAACGTCTTTACTAGGTTTTGACCTTTTAAGCGATACACCACAATCGCAAATATATGTAGTGCAATGGCCGCAATTAACAGCTCAATATTGGTGTGATGTATATCGCCAGCTAATTCAACTAAGTCGTAAGATACATATTGTGCAAGCGGCCCTTCCACCAAAATATCATCGGTTGTCATCAAGCCAGAAACGAGCTGAATAAGGATCAGCACAAAAAACAGCAGTACCATCAAACTTCCCGCAGGATTATGTCCTACATGGCTTTGTTTTGATTTAATGGCCGATAAAATCGCTTTAGGTGAATGAAATAACGCACTTAATTTAGCGGTTTGGCTACCAATGACACCCCAAATTAATCGCGCAGCCATCAGTGCCAACAATAAATAGCCAGTAACAAAGTGAAGATCCATCATGCCTTCTTCACCGGTAATATATAAGGTTACTAGTCCTGCTACGAGCAGCCAGTGAAACCCGCGGATAAATCCATCCCACACTTTGGTCATCGTTTATTTGCCCCATAGGTAAAAATCATTGCAATGATGACAGGTTATAAAACTCAGCACAAAGAGTTAAGGTTAAATAACCGCTTATCTTGATTTGGCACCGAGTTTTAAATGCTAATTAAGCACAATGTTCTATAGTAAACTGGTGTTTGCTTTGCTGGATTGGAGCGATAATGAAATATTTACTGCTAATGCTGCTGTTGTTTGGTGCGTACTGCAACGCAAAAATATTGCTGATCTCGAATGAACCAGCCGATGAGCAAAGACTTTTTAGCAAACAAGCCCATAGTTTAGAGTCAGATACCAACAACTTGCTGTTAAACCAGTTTGGCCGAGATTACTTTGATTTTACCATTGTCACCCCAACCAAACTTAATCAATTGCTCGCAAGTGAAGAGCCCGTGTGCGCGGTGTCTCGCCTAAAAACCCCAAGTCGTCAGCAAGCCTTTTTGTTTACCATCCCCATCCACCTATATCCAAGCCATAGATTATACTACTTCAAACAACACACCCCGATGGATGCCAGCCTTGTGAATGCCACCGGTAAACTGAAGTCACTTGCAAGTTTAATGGCTTACTATCCACAAGCCACCATCATCAAAGAGATTGGCAAATCTTATGGCAATACCATTGACTCCGCATTAGCGCTACTTGAACCCAAAAATGTTGTCATTAGACCGTATAAAACCTCAGCACAAACCATTATGGAGCAGTTTAGTGCAGGTAAAGTCGACTTTATATTAGCCTACCCCGCTATTTTTCAGCAGAGCTTTCCAAAGGACAAGGCACACCTAGTGGGTTCCTTACCAATAGCGAATAACCTCCCTCATCTCGAAGGCCATATTGCTTGTAGCCATACCCAAGAAACACAAGCATTTATCGAAAAGGCCAACCAGATGATCCGTGCGCTGTATTCCACTAGTACCTATTTAACCACACACTTAAAATATCTCCCCAAGCAAGATCACGCATTGATCACCAGGCGGCTTGCGATGCTAAGCGTCAAATATCAACATACACCTGCAAAATAATTTCAACTGCGGTTGCACAAGGGTCATACTTAGTCTAAATTAAATCGCACACGATTAAATCATAAAAGACTAAAAATGACGACACTCTATCAGTTTGAAGCAAACACATTACAAGGTCAGGCATATCACTTTACCGACTTACAAGGCAAAGCTGTGCTTATTGTTAATACGGCCAGTGAGTGTGGATTAACACCACAATATGAAGGGCTCCAAGAGCTACACCAAAAATACGCGGATCAGGGACTTGTGATCATCGGCTTTCCCTGTAACCAGTTTGGTAAGCAAGAACCCGGCGATGCAAAACAAATTCAAGAAGGCTGCTTAATCAATTATGGTGTTGATTTTCAGATGATGGAAAAGATTGAGGTTAATGGCGATAAAGCACACCCACTGTATCAATACCTAAAGTCTGCGCTTCCGGGGCTATTTGGTAATAAAATCAAATGGAACTTTACTAAGTTTTTGTTTAATCAGCAGGGTGAACCCGTTAAGCGCTATGCCCCAATCACCAAGCCTGAACAAATCGCCAAAGATATTGAAAAGTTACTAAATGAGTCAATCTAATCCGCAGCTCAATCTCGATAACCAGATCTGTTTTCGGGTATATAGTGCATCAAGACAGGTTACACGACTTTATCAGCCGTTACTCAAAGAGGTTGGGCTCACGTATCCGCAATACATAGTGTTATTGATTTTATGGGAGCAAGACGGACAGCTTGTGAAAGAAATAGGCGAGCGAGCTGAACTCAATAGCAACACCCTAACACCGCTCCTTAAGCGCTTAGCAGAGCGTGGCCTCGTTACCCGTAGCAAAAATCCTGATGATGAACGACAAACCTTCATTCACTTAACTCAAGCAGGTAAAATCCTCGAGCAATCATGCGCTTGTATCCCAGCACAAATGATGGCAAAAGCGGGCTTAAGTATGGAGCAAATTCAACTGTTAAAGCAATCTCTTGATGTGTTGATGGCGCAAGGAAAGCGGTAAACACGATACATTTCAGACAATAAAAAAGCCGCTACATCAGCGGCTTTTGCAATACGGTCTCGCAATTATGCAATAGACGGGTACTCACGGTATGCTTTTTCAAGCTTTTTCGCTTGCTTTTTAGATACACCAATATGCTCTAGTGCTACTCTTAAACGCGCACGAGAAAGGTCTGAACCTAACACTTCCATCGCATCGACTACTGAAGTCGATGAGGTTTTGCCTGTAATAGCAACAAAGATAGGCTCTAAGAACTCTTTGATCTTTAACTCATGATGTGTTGCCACAGCCTTTGCAATAGAGAAGATCTCAGACTTGTTCCACGTACGCAGCTTTTCTAATTCCCAAATAAAGAATTGCAGTGCCTGACGAACCACTTCTTCGTCCGCTTTACCAGCCGTTAATAACGCTGGATCGTATTCAGGTAAGCCCGCGACAAAGTGACCTGCTAACCCCACCAAATCAGATAGCGTGTTAATACGTGCCTTGGCTTCAGGAAGTACGCGAGCCAACATATCACCGTTAAACTTCCAGTCGACAAAGCGCTGGATAAGTTCTGCATCGGTTAGGTTTTCGCGGATCCACAGACCGTTTAACCAGTTAAGCTTGTCAATATCAAAGATAGGTCCACCAAGTGATACGCGCTTCATATCAAAGTGTTCAATCATCTCAGCCAAAGTGAACTTTTCACGCTCATCCGGCATTGACCAACCCATACGACCTAAATAGTTAAGTAGTGCTTCTGGTAAGAAACCCATTTCTTTGTAGTAGTTAATTGAAGTTGGGTTTTTACGCTTTGACAGCTTAGATTTATCAGGGTTACGAAGTAGCGGTAAGTGACCAAGCACAGGCGCTTCCCAGCCGAAGTCTTCGTACAATTTTAGTAGTTTAGGCGCAGAGTTGATCCACTCTTCGCCACGGAAGATATGGCTAATCTCCATGTGATGATCATCTACTACGTTTGCAAGGAAGTAAGTTGGGAAGCCGTCGGCTTTCAACAAAACTTGCATGTCTACGTTTTCCCATGGGATCTCAATTTCACCACGTAGGTAATCGTTAAACTTAAACGTGCCTTCTTCTGGGATTTTCATGCGAATAACGTAAGGCTTGCCTGCTTCAAGGTTTGCCTTCACTTGTTCTTCAGATAGACGTAAGCCACGGCCGTCGTATTTAGGACGTAAGCCCTCTGCCATCTGCTCTTCACGCATTTGGTCTAGCTCTTCAGCCGTTGCAAAGCAGTAAAACGCTTTACCATCATCTACAAGCTGCTGTGCAAACTTTTTATATAAGTCAGAACGCTCTGATTGACGGTATGGACCAAACTCGCCACCCACATCCGGACCGTGATCCCAGTCAAGACCTAACCAACGTAGGCTGTCCATGATAGCTTGCTCAGATTCAATAGTACTACGTACCTGATCGGTATCT
Source organism: Pseudoalteromonas piscicida (assembly GCF_000238315.3). Classification (NCBI taxonomy): domain Bacteria; kingdom Pseudomonadati; phylum Pseudomonadota; class Gammaproteobacteria; order Alteromonadales; family Pseudoalteromonadaceae; genus Pseudoalteromonas; species Pseudoalteromonas piscicida. The sequence goes on along the minus strand of NZ_CP011924.1, from coordinate 4,154,159 downwards.
TCAATTCGTAATACAAACTCACCACCTTGCTGCTTAGCAAAGCAATAGTTGAATAAGGCAATATAAGCCGTTCCTAAATGCGGATCACCTGTTGGAGAGGGTGCGACACGAGTACGGATAGTCATCAAAATTCTCTTAAAAATGGATTAGTCGATTAATGGCGCTATGCTAGCATAGCGCCTGATTAGCGCATAGTAAGGCGCGTGAATTAAGCTGCTTTTTCCAGCTTTTCTAGATAAGCAACAATGTCATTGGATTCGTACAACCAAGTGACTTCGCCTTGCTCTTCGATTCGCAAGCATGGCACCTTCACTTTACCACCCTGCTCTAGCAACTCTTGGCGATATTGCTCATCATTTTTGGCATCACGGGTTTCGAGCTTAAGCCCTTCACGCTTGGCAGCGCGGCGCACTTTAACGCAAAATGGACATGCCTTAAATTGGTATAACTTTAAGTTTGCCGTCATAGCATCTAGCTTTTGCTGTTGTTCTGCGGCACGTTTTTTACTGCGCGGGGTAAAAATAAAATCAAAAAGTAAAATCAGACGTCCTAAAAACCATCTTACAAATTGCATAACGTTTCCCAAACCTTTTGCTACATTCGCTAAAAAATAGGTTGGGGAGTTTAGCATAATCTTTAAGCGCTATATATAAGCGGAGCTTAAAACAACTCTATTTCTGCACATGCGTATTGTGATTCAGCTAACCCTAAAGCGAGGTAGTTTGTGACTTGGTTTCTGCCATTTTCTTTTGAGTGATAAAGCGCAAGATCGGCTTTATGAACTTGCTCAGAAACTTGTAGTGTATCGACCACTTCGGTAAAACCTAGGCTGACAGAAACATGCTCTACTTGCGGAAATCGGCTAGAAGCTATTGTACTTCTCAAGCGCTCAAGTGCTACTACAGCAGAATCGTCATTGTGACTTTGAAATAGCACCGCAAACTCTTCACCGCCGTAGCGAAACACATAGTCTTCTGCTCTAAAGTTAGCTTTGATCTTTTGCGCTACCAACAGGATCACTTCATCGCCAATCACATGACCAAAATTGTCGTTTACCTGTTTAAAGTGATCGATATCTACCATCGCTAAATACCACTTGCGGTCTTCACTGTCATCACGACATACCGTAAACCCGTCCCCATTGGTTATTTCCATGACTTTTTCATCAAACGTTTGGCGATTGAGTAGCTCGGAAAGCGGATCGATACGAGCAAAGTGCAATGTTGCCATTTGATGCGCAAAAACAGTGAGTAAGTGCTTCATTAAAGTCGCAGTGGTGAGATTTACTTGGCCTTCTATATATAAAAAACCAACGAGCTGAGCTTGATGATAAAACGGGATAACACTATCGCCATGGTATTGAATGAGATGTTTGTCATCTTGACGCTGCTGTAATTTATCTACCACAGCATCTACCGGCCCCACCACAACACAAAAGTCGCGATGGCTCACAAATATAGACTTTGGGACTTCTTTTTCCGATAAACTTTTACTGAAATAGAATGCATAGCTTTCCCCACAAACATCGGAGATAACCCGCTCAAGGGCCTGCATTAGTACCAGTTCACTCTTTTGCGCCAAGAGCTCTAAAGTAAGTTCGTGACCACAGGGTGAATAGCTAATCGACATTCAAGGCCTCTCAATAAAATTGACTCTTGATAAGTGTAGAACAGCTCTCTGAATTTACAGTAATTTATAGGCTAATTTAATACTTCTTGTTGGCTATGTTGATTCAAGAGCACCAAATTATCACGGTGGATGATCTCCTCAGCACTTTCAAAGCCAAGACACTGCGCAAATTCACTACTATGACGGCCAATTACCAACCCAAGCTCTTGATTACTTAAGCTAGTTAAACCTTGTGCCTGTAGCGTGCCTTGTTGGCAAAACACTTGAACCAACTCACCACGTTTAAATTGTCCTTCAATCGACACGATGCCTTTTGCTAGTAAACTTGCTCCTTGATTACATACCGCATTGATTGCGCCACTATCACAAATTATTTTACCGGTTGATTTAGGGCCTGACAGCAACCAGCGCTTGCGCCCTCCAACCGGAGCGTCAAACTTCAAAAACGTCGTGCTTGGTGCGGTTTGGGTGAGTACTTGCGGTAAAATGTCGTATTCACTGCCTTTTGCTATCACAACATCAACACCTGCTCGTTGTGCGATGTCGGCGGCTTGCAACTTAGTCGCCATACCACCCGTTCCAAGTTGTGTGCCACTGCCACCAGCTAGTGCTCTAAGTTCGTCGTTTATATGTGTTACTTGCTCTATCAACTGCGCATCTGGATTGGCTCTGGGATCTGCGGTAAAAAGACCATGCTGATCGGTGAGTAATACCAATTTATCGGCATTTGCTAAAATTGCGACGTAGGCTGAGAGGTTGTCGTTATCGCCAACTTTGATTTCAGACGTTGCCACTGCATCGTTTTCGTTGATGATAGGCACGACATGATGCTCTAGAAGCTTAGTGAGCATATCCCTTGCAGTTAGATAACGTTTGCGGTGCTCAAGATCGGCTCGTGTCAGTAGCATTTGCGCCACAGTGACGTCGTAAATACTAAACAATGACTGCCATAAATGGATTAATTGACCTTGCCCAATCGCAGCTAACATCTGTTTTTCAGCTAGCGAATGACCAATTTGTTGCTGTAAGACACCGCGCCCAGCAGCAACAGCACCGCTGGAGACAACAATGACCTGATGACCAGCCTGACGTAACGTTACACACTGCCTTACCAGCTCAACAAGTCTGGGCTTGTTTAAGGTCTGGCTGCCTGCAGTTAAGACACTCGTGCCGAGCTTGATAACAATGGTTTGTTTATTGTTTTTGGTCATAGTATTTGTTGATTTATACAGCGATAGAGCTTCGTTATACCACGGACCTTCCCCCCTCCCAAGTAATAATACCAATTGCATTAACTCTCCAACCAATTTGAAGGGTGAAATACCATATTAGCGTCGTTAAAAATTTCTCATTTAGAACAACTAAATAGCAAAATTTTTGCCTTGCCTATATGGATATAGGTACCTTGGCGGTAGCAGGACGCGAGAGCGGAGCTACTAAAGCTATTCCTCCGCTTCAAATAGCTCATTTAATTAATACAATTGGTATAAACTCATGAATTTTATTTCTAACTCAGAGTGAATTGGTATAATCCGCCGCACTGATTTCGATCAAGGCTTTTTTGCACCGCGTGTGAGAGAGTGTTCATCATTCAATGAAAGAATAATTAGCTGAGTGCAAAATGAAAAAACACAAAAAGAACAAAGAAATTATGATGCTACCTTTGCTGTTTGTAGTGATCTTAATGTGTGTAGGCGGCCATTTTATTTTGCAACCTAGCTACAAAGACAGCCACATTGTTGAGTATTCTCTAGCTGCACTGCCGTTTTTAATGTTTGCCGTCGTGATTGTCGCTATCAAAATAGCCATAAAAGCAGATAACGATGAAAACAATGAGGGTGAGGGCTAGGATATCCCTCACATTGGTTATAGAGGATGATAACCAAACCACAAAGGGGTAAGCGGTGTTGATTGGCCACTGTGGGTGAGCTTGATATTTAAGTTTTGATCAAATAAATCAATGGCAAAACAGTCATCTACATCATGTAAATCGTCTTTATGAATATGGCTAAAGCCGTTAAGCAAAAACGCTTTTGCTTTCTCTTTTGCTTCATCCGCATTCGTTGCAACGAACAGCCCAAAGTCATGCGCCTCAGCTAACCTATCTGGCTTATATCCTCCCAGGTTCACAAAGTATAAATGATCAGCTTGCTCAACACGCTCTTCGGTAAGTTCAATGGCATAACCATCGGCATGTTCAATGATTGTGTAGCTATCCATATGCACCGAGTTTTTATCACCAACCCATTGCTGCTTTAATTTGGGATAAGCCTCTTCAATTGTATTTGCCGCGACAAAGCGCACATCATGTATTTCAATATGGCAACCTTGAATACGGCCGCCTAGGTATACAACAAACAACTTCACTTTGACACTCCACTCCTTTAAAACTCAAGTATACTCTCAACTCAAAGACTTGGCTTTATTGAGTTAGATGATTATTCTGAATAAACACTCTCAGTGAAGGACAATATAATGAAAAAAACATTCCTCGCGCTTTTGGCTAGCTTTAGCCTGTCATCAACAGCTCAAGTAACCTTAATTCACAATGTAAATGGTTATACGCCTACTAAATCGCAGCAAATTGAGCGCTTTTCTTCTTTGGTAATTAAAGACGGTAAAGTCGTAAAAACAAGTTCAAAAGATCTTAGTACTCAATATCCGAGTGCAACCAAGTTTGATGGTGAGGGAAAAACCCTATTGCCCGGTTTAATTGACTATTCCTCCGCTTCAAATAGCTCATTTAATTAATACAATTGGTATAAACTCATGAATTTTATTTCTAACTCAGAGTGAATTGGTATAATCCGCCGCACTGATTTCGATCAAGGCTTTTTTGCACCGCGTGTGAGAGAGTGTTCATCATTCAATGAAAGAATAATTAGCTGAGTGCAAAATGAAAAAACACAAAAAGAACAAAGAAATTATGATGCTACCTTTGCTGTTTGTAGTGATCTTAATGTGTGTAGGCGGCCATTTTATTTTGCAACCTAGCTACAAAGACAGCCACATTGTTGAGTATTCTCTAGCTGCACTGCCGTTTTTAATGTTTGCCGTCGTGATTGTCGCTATCAAAATAGCCATAAAAGCAGATAACGATGAAAACAATGAGGGTGAGGGCTAGGATATCCCTCACATTGGTTATAGAGGATGATAACCAAACCACAAAGGGGTAAGCGGTGTTGATTGGCCACTGTGGGTGAGCTTGATATTTAAGTTTTGATCAAATAAATCAATGGCAAAACAGTCATCTACATCATGTAAATCGTCTTTATGAATATGGCTAAAGCCGTTAAGCAAAAACGCTTTTGCTTTCTCTTTTGCTTCATCCGCATTCGTTGCAACGAACAGCCCAAAGTCATGCGCCTCAGCTAACCTATCTGGCTTATATCCTCCCAGGTTCACAAAGTATAAATGATCAGCTTGCTCAACACGCTCTTCGGTAAGTTCAATGGCATAACCATCGGCATGTTCAATGATTGTGTAGCTATCCATATGCACCGAGTTTTTATCACCAACCCATTGCTGCTTTAATTTGGGATAAGCCTCTTCAATTGTATTTGCCGCGACAAAGCGCACATCATGTATTTCAATATGGCAACCTTGAATACGGCCGCCTAGGTATACAACAAACAACTTCACTTTGACACTCCACTCCTTTAAAACTCAAGTATACTCTCAACTCAAAGACTTGGCTTTATTGAGTTAGATGATTATTCTGAATAAACACTCTCAGTGAAGGACAATATAATGAAAAAAACATTCCTCGCGCTTTTGGCTAGCTTTAGCCTGTCATCAACAGCTCAAGTAACCTTAATTCACAATGTAAATGGTTATACGCCTACTAAATCGCAGCAAATTGAGCGCTTTTCTTCTTTGGTAATTAAAGACGGTAAAGTCGTAAAAACAAGTTCAAAAGATCTTAGTACTCAATATCCGAGTGCAACCAAGTTTGATGGTGAGGGAAAAACCCTATTGCCCGGTTTAATTGATGCGCACGGTCACATCATTGGCCTTGGCAATAATTTACTCACACTCGACGTGCGCGGTAGCAAAACCATTGCAGAAGTAGGAAAACGGCTTAGCCACTACGCAAAAGCCCATGAAGGTGAATGGATAATAGGTCGAGGCTGGGATCAAACCTTATGGCCCGGCGGACAATTCCCAACCGCAGCCGATCTCGACACATACGTAAAAGATAAGCCCGTCATGCTCATTCGAGTAGATGGTCACGCTATTTGGGTAAACTCAAAAGCGATGGCTCTTGCCAACATTTCCAAATCAACAAAGACGCCTGAAGGCGGTGAAATCATTACACTGAATAGCGGTATGCCGAGCGGGATTTTTATCGACAAGGCAGAAGACCTTATTCGTACTCATGTCCCAGCTCAGTCAGATGCACAGGTAAACAAAGCGCTGAATAAAGCCGGAGAACACTTGCTGAGTTTAGGCATTACCTCAGCTCATGATGCTGGGATTGACCACACTACGTGGCAGGTCTACCAAACACGCGCCAAGGAACACTCAATGCCTCTGCGCGTCTACGCTATGCTCAGTGCAAGCTCGCCCAAACTCGCAGAGATGTTAGACGCCGGAGTGATCAAAGATACACGAGATCAACTCTCTATTCGTAGTGTAAAAATCTATGCTGATGGTGCACTTGGCAGCCGAGGGGCAGCACTTATTCGCGACTATCATGACCGCAAAGGTCACAAAGGATTAATGCTCGAAAACCAAGCGACGCTTGAAGCATTGATCACCCAAGCCATACGCAGCGGCTACAGTGCGCACACGCACGCCATTGGCGATAGAGCGAATCGCATCGTGCTAGACTCATATCAACACGTTTTTAAAAAAGCAGGTGGAAGACTGCTCAGAAATCGCATTGAGCACGCACAAATTGTCCACCTGGATGATATCCCTCGCTTTAAGACATTAGATATTATTCCATCAATGCAGCCTGTTCATGCCACATCTGATATGCATATGGCCGAAAAGCGCCTAGACGACAAACAGCTTAGCGGCGCTTACGCATGGCAAACATTCTTAAAGCAAGGAAGTAGAGTGGCGGCGGGTTCTGACTTTCCAGTGGAGCTTGCAAATCCTTTCCATGGTCTGCATGCCGCTATCACCAGACAAGACCATCAAGATTTACCCAAAGATGGCTGGCGCCCAACAGAAAAGCTAACCAGAGAACAAGCACTACAAGCATTCACAGTTGATGCTGCTTATGCTGCATTTCAAGAATATAAACTGGGAAGTTTAGAACAGGGAAAGTGGGCCGATTTTATCTTAATCGACCAAGATTACTTTACCGTAAGCGAAGATAAAATTGATGATATTAAAGTCGAGCAGACGTGGATTGCAGGTGAACTTAAATATCAGCGTTGATCTTTTTGTAATTTAACCAAGTGGTAGGTGTTAACTAGTGCCAGTAGACCATTAGTTAACGCCACCGGCCAAGCCTGGATAAGTGCGCCATAGGCGGTAAAACAAATACAGCCCATTAAATTGAACCAACGCAACTTAGCAACATCGCTCATCATCAAAGAAACGACCAAAAAAGCAGAGGCTAAATAGCCTAAATATTCCCAACTCATTTGTCCTCTCCCCTAAGTTGCGTTAGCATATAGTTTATGCTCGAATTTACGTATGGAGCAGAATAAAAAGGCTAACCCACAAGCCCCTAGAAATTAGCACCAATAAATTAGCTCTAACACGGGAAGTGGGGGTTTAATGGTAATATCGTTTATTAAATTCTTCGCCACAGCGCTGAGATAAAACCGATACTACTTAAACGGTGTGAGTTAGCGTAAAACTGAAAAATTCATGCTAACGTCATTATAGTTTAATAAATAGGACATATGTCCGAAGAGCCATCTAGATGTTTCAATATCATTTTTCAACCAATTTGGTCGAACAGTTACTCGCATTTGCTGGTAATAGTTTTCAGCACAGCAAAAAAGAAGTCTTGATCCACAAAGATGAACCATTGAGTAAACTCATATTGGTGACCAGTGGTACTGTGTCTTTTAGTTATGATGTCGGTAACGGTCGTCGATTATTACTCGGACAGCTGGACTGTAACAACACGCTAATTGGCGAAATCGAAGCGCTGAATCATCAGCCTTGTATTTATACCGTTACTTGCTTAAGCGATGTAACCTATCACCCCATTGAGCTAAAGTATTGGCGAAAACTACTGCTAGAGCAACCGGAGCTGAGCCTATATACCGCGCAAACCATCGCCGCTAAGTTTACTGAAAACCAAAAGATAAACTTAGACAAGTTGCTGTTGCCGCTTAGCTACAACATTGCTAAAGACTGCTTATTGCGTGCCGAGAATTCGAACCCAACATTACTTCGTGCCTACTCAACGGTAAGTGCTGAAGCCGAAAGATTTGCGACCACTGAGCGTGCATATCGTCGGGTGGTCAGTGAATTGGTAGAAAAGGGCTTGATAGTACGCAGTAGTGAAGGTTTAAAGCCAGTCGATGTTGGCGCGCTTGAGGATTTTGTTGATAGCTTCGCGCAAGCTTAATTTTTCGCGGTTAGAATAACTAGGGCGAGTACTTGCTCGCCCTTGAGTACTGATCAGCTTATTTTGCAAATAAGTGTTTAATATTTGCTAAGTCAGACTTTCCTTCCACTAATTCTTCCGGTGTTAAACCTGACAGCTCGTGAGGGAATACCAACCACTCATCAGACTCATGAATAAAGTAATCTGGTGTCATTGGTACTTTTTTGTTTGCTGGCTTGTAGTATGGGCAAGCCACAACGAATATCGCGAGGCAAATTCAGGCGCATTAGCTCTGCAAGCTTTTCTTTCAACGCAAAAATACTGCGCCCAGAATCAAACACGTCATCAACGATTAGCAATGAATCGTCAGCGTTTGCATTTTCAACAATGTAATGCAAACCGTGAACTTTGATTTCTTTAGATTGCTTACCAATGCCATAGTAAGAAGAAGTACGTACTGCGATATGATCAGTCTCTATACCTTTGTAATCGTAGTATTCTTGAACTGCGATACCAATAGGCGCACCACCACGCCAAATACCGATAATAAAGTCAGGTCTAAACCCGTCTTCATAAACTTTAGCGGCTAAGCGAAATGAATCTTCTAGCAATTGTTGCGCTGTGATATAGCACTTATCTGACATAAATACCCCGTTAGGAAGCCCGTGTGATGGTGACAAGCAGCAAGCGCTGCCAATTGATACCAATTACAATTGTTTGCAAGCCATAGGCACTTGTGTGATTGGTATAACCGAATATTTTAACGTAAAGCGCAATAAAATGCTGCAATAATAGTGTCTTTTTATTTTCATTTTTTGATTTGAGGAGCCATATTCTAAAGTTAAGGATCGCTGGGTGAACCGGCTCCTACGCAAAGTTCAATGGTTGAACAGACACCTGCGTAGCATTATTTAATTGGTGGGAGATGTATGGACTCCTCCCCCTTAACGGGAGAGTACGGTATAAAGATATTGCAAAACACTTTTACCAAATAAGGAATCCATACATGACACAGTCTAATTTAATTGCTATCGACTTGGCAAAAAACATTTTCCAAGTAGCGCAGCTGAAAGGCAATAAACTCAAGTTTAATAAGCCAATGAAACGCGAACCTATGCTTGAGTTGCTAGCAAAAGCCGAGGGTTCAAAGGTCGTGATGGAAGCTTGTGGTAGCGCCCAGCACATTGCTCGCAAAGCGCTGTCGCTGGGGCACGATGTCATGTTGCTTCCCCCTAAATTTGTTAAAGCGTTTAGGCAAGGCCAAAAAACTGATGCAAATGATGTCCTCGCCATTGCCAGTGCAAGCCAAGCATATAACGTGAAGCCCTGTAAAATCATGACAGTTGAAGAGCAAACGTTGCAGTCATTGAGCCAAGCGAGAACCTTAGTAGATAAACAAAAGACTCAGCTTTCAAATCAAATACGTGGCTTGCTATTAGAGTTTGGTGTTGTCATTAATCAAGGCGATGCAGCGTTAACACAAGCGGTTCCAGATATTTTAGAAGATGCTGAAAATGCGCTCCCTATCGCATTAAAACAAGCACTCGCGGTGAGTTACGAGCTATATAAAACACAATGTGCCGCTAAAGCACAACTACATAAACAAGTTGAAGCGATAACCAAGCAAAATGACAGTTGCCAGCGTTTAATGGCATTAGAAGGCGTTGGCCCAATTACCGCGATAGAGCTGTTATCATTTTTAGGCAATACTTCACAATTTAGTGATGCCAGAGGAGCGGCGGCATGTGCAGGTGTTACACCGACCCAGCACTCATCAGGCGGAAAAGCCAAGATAGGTCATATCCCCAAAAGACGAGGCAATACATTAAGGAAAAACCTGTTTCTCGGTGCAAGAACGGTAGTCAGCAGGCTAAAACATAAAGAAGCGACCACAGAGAAAGAACGCTGGATAAAAAATCTACTCGCCAAGAAAAGCGTGAAATGTGTTGCCATTGCATTGGCCAATAAAACGGTTAGAACCGCCTATGCCTTACTTAAAAACGGTTCAACATACGAGCCAAAAATCTTAGCGGCGTAGCACTGAGTAACAGAAGAACAAATCAAGATAAACAGAACGTAAAAGCAGAAAGCATACTGAGATTACCCCCAGTATTGAACAAGCCAAGATAGAGCATTAAGCGGTGAGACCCACCCTTGAGAGCCTGTTAAACCGCAGGTGTATACAAATACCGCGTGGGAGAGAAGGCACAAGGGCGCGAATACATCAAAGAGGCCGAGGTAGCACCTCATCAAGAGCCCGGATATAAGCACGCAATCACACTAATAATGCTAAAAGTGGCTTGTACAATTGGAGGAGTCCATATAAGCGGGTTCACCCCGCGATCTTTTAATTGTGGTTCCCACTAAAATTTGATGTTGCGGTAAGTCACGAACAGCCAGTTTTAGTTACGTTCAGCTATTGTCCGCAAACTGTCCGGTGTCCGTCCAATCCCCTTGAATAAAGCCGTTAAATATAATAACGTGAAGCCCTGTAAAATCATGACGGTTGAAGAGCAAACGTTGCAGTCATTGAACCAAGCGAGAACCTTAGTAGATAAACAAAAGACTCAGCTTTCAAATCAAATACGTGGCTTGCTATTAGAGTTTGGTGTTGTCATTAATCAAGGCGATGCAGCGTTAACACAAGCGGTTCCAGATATTTTAGAAGATGCTGAAAATGCGCTCCCTATCGCATTAAAACAAGCACTCGCGGTGAGTTACGAGCTATATAAAACACAATGTGCCGCTAAAGCACAACTACATAAACAAGTTGAAGCGATAACCAAGCAAAATGACAGTTGCCAGCGTTTAATGGCATTAGAAGGCGTTGGCCCAATTACCGCGATAGAGCTGTTATCATTTTTAGGCAATACTTCACAATTTAGTGATGCCAGAGGAGCGGCGGCATGTGCAGGTGTTACACCGACCCAGCACTCATCAGGCGGAAAAGCCAAGATAGGTCATATCCCCAAAAGACGAGGCAATACATTAAGGAAAAACCTGTTTCTCGGTGCAAGAACGGTAGTCAGCAGGCTAAAACATAAAGAAGCGACCGCAGAGAAAGAACGCTGGATAAAAAACCTACTCGCCAAGAAAAGCGTGAAATGTGTTGCCATTGCATTGGCCAATAAAACGGTTAGAACCGCCTATGCCTTACTTAAAAACGGTTCAACATACGAGCCAAAAATCTTAGCGGCGTAGCACTGAGTAACAGAAGAACAAATCAAGATAAACAGAACGTAAAAGCAGAAAGCATACTGAGATTACCCCCAGTATTGAACAAGCCAAGATAGAGCATTAAGCGGTGAGACCCACCCTTGAGAGCCTGTTAAACCGCAGGTGTATACAAATACCGCGTGGGAGAGAAGGCACAAGGGCGCGAATACATCAAAGAGGCCGAGGTAGCACCTCATCAAGAGCCCGGATATAAGCACGCAATCACACTAATAATGCTAAAAGTGGCTTGTACAATTGGAGGAGTCCATATAAGCGAGTTCACCTCGCGATGGTTTTCAACAGATAAAAATAAGGCCGCGGTGGGCGGCCTGTATCGGTTATTCTTCGGTATCTGCGCTGGCGTCATTACCTTCTGGTGTCTCGACACCATTGTGCTCCAGATCATAGCTATCAACACGCTGTAATCCGCGCGGTAATTTATTACCTCTGCGTCCTCGCTCACCGTAATAGTGTTCTAAATCACTTGGCTTTAAGGTTAGCTTGCGCTTGCCTGCATGCAAGGTAACAGAAACGCCTTCAGGTACTACCGCTAATACTTTGACAAACTCTTCACGGCTTTGCACCTTCGCGCTAGGGATAGAGATAATCTTATTCCCCTTACCTTTACCAAGTTTAGGTAGATCACGTAACGGGAATATCAGCATTCTGCCTTCGCTCGAAATCGCCATACACATATCAGTGGCAACATCAAATACCTGGATAGGTGCCATCAAATGCGCACCTTTTGGCACGCTAACGAACGCTTTACCATTTTTGTTCTTGCTCACCATATCCGCAAAGTCACTGATAAAGCCGTAACCACCATCAGTCGCCATCAGATAAGTCGATTTCTCTTCGCCCATGACCACATGTTCAAAGTTACATCCTGACGCCAAGTTAAAGCGTCCCGTCATCGGCTCGCCCTGACTCCGAGCTGAAGGTAAGCTATGCGCATCGGTTGCAAAGGCTCGCCCTGAGGTATCTAAGAACACCGCAGGCTGATTACTCTTACCTTTGGCCGAGGCTTTATAACTGTCACCTGAGCGGTAGCTTAGTCCTTCGGCATCGATATCGTGGCCCTTCGCAAAACGCGCCCAGCCTTTCTCAGATAGCACAACAGTTACAGACTCTGATGGGATCAAATCCTTTTCGCTAAGCGCTTTGGCTTCACCACGCTCAACTACCGGTGAGCGTCTATCATCGCCATACAATTCAGCAGCTTCTTGGATTTCTTTTTTCATCAATGTCGACATACGACGCTCAGAGCCTAAGGTTTTCTCCAGTCCATCACGCTCTTTTTCAAGCTCATCCTGCTCACCACGGATCTTCATTTCTTCAAGCTTTGCAAGGTGGCGTAATTTCAGGTCTAGAATCGCTTCGGCCTGCTTATCTGAAAGACCAAAACGCGCAATTAACTCTTCTTTTGGCTTATCTTCGTTGCGAATGATTTCGATGACTTCATCGATATTCAAAAACGCAATCATCAAACCTTCAAGAATATGCAAACGCGCAAGTACTTTGTCTAAACGATACTGCAAACGTCTACGCACCGTTTCACGACGGAATACTAACCACTCAGATAAAATCTGACGCAAGTCTTTAACTTGTGGACGCCCGTCTAAACCAATCATATTGATGTTAACACGGTAGTTCTTTTCAAGATCCGTCGTGGCAAATAGGTGCGCCATTAATGGCTCGACCTTAACTCGATTTGAACGCGGTACAATGACGATACGCGTCGGATTTTCATGGTCCGATTCGTCACGTAAATCCGCCACCATAGGGAGTTTCTTCGCTGTCATTTGTGCTGCTATCTGCTCTAGCACCTTGGCACCCGAGCATTGGTGCGGCAACGCGGTGATCACCACTTCGCCTTGCTCTTCGGTGTACACAGCACGCATCTTGATTGAGCCACGACCTGTGGTGTAAAGCTTTTTGATCTCTTCTTGCGGCGTAATGATTTCCGCATCGGTTGGATAGTCTGGCGCTTTGACCAATTCTAGAATTTCTTCTAGTTCGGTTTTAGGCTTATCCAATAACAAACAACAAGCTTCAGCAACTTCGCGTACGTTATGCGGCGGAATATCGGTTGCCATCCCCACCGCAATACCCGTCACCCCATTCAACAAAATATGTGGTAAACGCGCGGGTAACACTTGTGGCTCATCTAAGGTGCCATCAAAGTTAGCGGTCCAATCGACCGTACCTTGGCCAAGCTCTTTCAGCAGTACTTCTGAGAACTTAGATAAACGCGCCTCGGTATAACGCATCGCAGCAAATGATTTAGGATCATCCGCAGCACCCCAGTTACCTTGGCCATCCACCAGCGGATAGCGATAAGAAAACGGCTGCGCCATGAGTACCATAGCCTCATAACAAGCACTGTCGCCATGAGGGTGATATTTACCCAATACGTCACCGACGGTACGGGCAGATTTTTTGTATTTTGCTTGAGCAGATAAGCCCAGCTCACTCATCGCATATACAATACGACGTTGTACAGGCTTCAGGCCGTCACCAATATGCGGCAACGCCCTATCCATGATCACATACATGGAGTAGTTCAGGTAGGCGTCTTCAGTAAAACGCCCCATAGGAAGTTGTTCAATGCCTTGCAAGGACAAGGCTTGAGGATCTGTCATGTTACACCTTACTTGTTGTTGTAGCTGATGCGATATATCGCATTGGCGTAATCATCGGAAACGAGCAGGCTACCGTCGTCGAGCTCTGCAATTGCGGCTGGTCGACCATAGGTTGTTTCGTTTTCCATAAAGCCGGTAAGGAAAGGCTCATAGCCTCTAATTTGGCCATCTTGCACGTTTGCTCGCATTACTCGATAGCCCACTTTTTTACTGCGGTTCCAAGAACCATGTTCAGCAACAAAAAGCTGATGCTTCATTGCCTTTGGAAATTGCTCGCCACGGTAAAAGTGAATGCCCAGCGGTGCAACGTGCGCTTGAAGTGCAAGTGCTGGCATGGCGTAGTCAGTCACCGATTTACCCTCGCCAAATTCAGGGTCAAGCACACTGCCACCATGAACATACGGGAAGCCAAAATGCTGACCAATTTCGTCAACACGATTGATTTCACATGGTGGAATGTCATCTCCCATCATGTCACGACCGTTATCGCTAAACCATAACTTTCCGGTTACTGGGTGATAATCAAAACCCACTGAATTACGCACGCCTTTAGCAATCGTCGAAAGCTTTTTGGTCTCAAGATTTAGTGAAAATATACGACCAAACTTAGGGTCTTCGGCACAAATATTACAAGGCACGCCAACAGGAATGATCAGTTCGCCTTCAGGCGATACTGTTAGGTACTTCCAGCCGTGGTGGCGTTTGTCAGGCAAATCATCGAACACCACTTCTTTTACCGGTGCCTTGAGGTTTTTTGCGATTTGCTTAAAACGCACAATACGCTCAACTTCAGCAACATATAAGTCACCGTCTTTTAGGGCGATACCGGAGGGCATATTCAGCCCTTCTGCAACCAAGATTTTCTTGTCGGCTACGCCATCACGGTTGTTGTCAATGAGTGCGTGAACTTTACCCGCTTTGCGAGAGCCAACATACACAGTGCCATCTTTGCCCACCGCCATTTGTCTTGCATTTTCAACATCTTTCGCAAAATAGCTCAGCTCATACCCTTTAGGTACTGAAAGGCGCGAAAGCATATCGTTTGCCAGTGCTGGTGAACTTAATAACGCTACTGCCAGCGTCGTCGCTACCGTGGTCAATTTACTATGTATTTTCATGTTAAACCTCTGCCTTATCTCCGTGCTGCTCAAGCCAAATTTTACGGTCGCCAGAGCGCTTCTTAGCTAACAGCATATCCATCATTTCGAGGGTTTGTTCAGGCTCATCTAATGTCAGCTGAACTAAACGTCTAGTATTTGGATCCATGGTGGTTTCACGCAATTGCAACGGGTTCATTTCACCCAACCCTTTAAAGCGTTGTACGTTGACTTTTCCGCGTTTCTTTTCAGCCTCGATACGGTCTAATATGCCCTTTTTCTCATCTTCATCAAGGGCGTAGTAAACTTCTTTACCAACATCAATACGAAATAGCGGCGGCATGGCAACAAAAACATGGCCCTTACGAACAAGCTCAGGGAAGTGCTTCACAAAAAGTGCGCATAACAAAGTTGCAATGTGAAGTCCGTCAGAATCCGCATCCGCGAGGATACATACTTTACCATAGCGCAGGCCTGATAAATCTTCAGAGTCTGGATCAATACCTAAAGCAACTGAAATATCATGTACTTCTTGCGAGGCTAAGATCTGTCCAGATTCCACTTCCCAGGTATTTAGGATTTTACCGCGCAGTGGCATGATTGCTTGAAACTCACGGTCTCGTGCTTGTTTTGCCGAGCCACCTGCTGAGTCCCCTTCCACCAAAAATATTTCTGAGCGTTCGGTTTCACTTCCAGAACAATCGGTTAATTTACCCGGTAAAGCAGGACCAGAAGTGACTTTTTTACGAACCACTTTTTTCGCAGCACGCAAACGTTTTTGCGCATTGCTGATACATAGCTCAGCAAGTAACTCTGCGGTTTCGGTGTGTTCGTTTAACCATAAACTAAAGGCGTCTTTGACAATGCCAGACACAAAGGTAGCGCACGAACGTGATGACAGCTTTTCTTTGGTTTGCCCGGCAAATTGTGGATCTTGCATTTTAACCGACAAGACATAACTACAGCGGTCCCAAACATCATCAGGCGTCAGTTTCACGCCACGCGGGATCAGGTTTCTGAATTCACAAAACTCTCGCATCGCTTCAAGTAAGCCTTGGCGTAACCCATTTACATGAGTCCCACCTTGTGCCGTTGGAATTAGGTTTACATAGCTTTCAGCGATAGATTCGCCGCCCTCTGGCAACCAATGAAGCGCCCAATCGACCCCTTCGGTTGAGCCACTGAAACTGCCTGTAAATGGAGATTTCGGCAGCACTTCATAGCCTTCAGCGCTGTCTTTTAGGTAATCCTCAAGACCTGCCTCGTAGTGCCATTCTTGCGTTTCTTTCGTCTGTTTATTTACAAAACGAATTCTAAGCCCAGGACACAATACAGCCTTGGCTTTGAGCAAGTGGTTTAACTTAGTAATTGAGAAGTTAGCCGAGTCAAAATAACTCGCGTCGGGCCAAAAGTGTACTGAGGTGCCGGTATTACGCTTACCAACGCTGCCTGTCACTCTTAAGTCTTCGACTTTATCGCCGTTTTCAAATGCCATTTCATAGATTTGCGCATCGCGTTTAACGCTAATTTCGACCCGAGTCGACAACGCATTAACAACCGATATACCCACCCCATGAAGACCACCGGAGAACTGGTAGTTTTTATTGGAAAACTTGCCCCCGGCATGAAGCTTGGTCAGGATCAATTCAACCCCAGGCACACCCTCTTCTGGGTGAATATCCACAGGCATTCCTCGACCGTCATCGATAACTTCAAAGGAGTTGTCTTCGTGCAAGATCACGTCAATCTTGGTGGCATGTCCGGCTAAGGCTTCATCGACACTGTTATCGATAACCTCTTGGCCTAAATGATTAGGTCTGGTGGTATCGGTATACATGCCAGGACGGCGCTTAACTGGCTCTAAGCCATTGAGTACCTCAATAGCTTCGGCATTATAGTTTTGCTGACTCATAGGCTAGTTCTAGTTATCTTTTTATCCGCTAGTATATGCACAACGTACTGCTTTGTGTATAGATTCTAATTTTTGATAGTTAAAAATTTGGTGATGGTGTCAAAATAGCGTGGAAATTCAACAAAGCTATGATCCCCACCAAACTCAATAATTTGACGACAATGACTATAATAACGCACCGCCTCTTCAAAAGGCAGCACCTCGTCGCCCGTTTGTTGCAATAATAGCAAGTTTTCTGGATTACTAAGCTGCTCGACATACAAGGATTTTAACGCATCAATATGCGCATGCTGCAGCTCATAATGACAATCCTGATAAGGATTGTATTGTGGTCCAAGGTAGTCATTTAATAATGAAAAAGGCCTCACTGCAGGGTTTATCACCACTGCTTTACAGCCAAGGTGTTGCGAAAAGTAGGTGGCGTAATAGCCACCTAACGAGCTACCTAATAACACAGTATCAGAATCAATGACGCTATCCAACTGTGCCAATGCGACTCTCGGGTCATAATGCAGCCTTGGGACAATGTATGGCGTTTGTTTATCCAACATATATTCACCAAATGCCGTCGCTTTATAGGATAGCTCAGAGCTATTAAAGCCGTGAATATAAACTACTTTCCGAGCCATTTTACCTCTGTTGTTATAGCGCTTTTACTAAATACGATGACACGATAAGCGGGGCCCAAATCAGACTGTTCCCAGTCCTTTGTGTACTTATCAAATTGGATTGATGTTGCAGGCGTAGCGTAGATAGGTAAAGTGCGAAATTGTTGTTGATATTCATTATGCACATGACCATGAAATAGCCCTAAGACTTGCTCTGAGTCTACCAACAGGTTTAAAAGTGCAGGACCATTTTCGAGCATATGTTTATCTAAATAGCCATCAATCGGTCTAGGATGGTGGTGAGCAAAAACAATCGTATTGTTGATCTTATTGTTAAGCTTGTCTTTGAGCGCATCTAAATGTGACTTAGCACACCATCCGGCGGGTGTTTCACTCTTTGAGTTTAACAGTAACACCTGCCCAAACGGGCCTGTGATGCATTTTTGGCGGACGATTTGCCCAGCACTTATTTCTTCGAGTAAAGCTAGCTCGTCGTGGTTACCCGGCACCCAAAGAACCGGGCATTGCAACTCACTCTCTCTCACTATACGGGCAAACTCATGATAAGAAGCTGCACTGTGATCTTGTGTTAAATCACCGCCAAACACCACACAATCAAAATGCTCTTTTGCCATTGCTGCGAGGGTGCGTTCAAGGTTAGCGGCGGTATTTACCGCAAAGTATTCCCCAGAGGGCATGGCAAACAAATGACAATCCGT
Source organism: Pseudoalteromonas piscicida (assembly GCF_000238315.3). Taxonomy (NCBI): domain Bacteria; kingdom Pseudomonadati; phylum Pseudomonadota; class Gammaproteobacteria; order Alteromonadales; family Pseudoalteromonadaceae; genus Pseudoalteromonas; species Pseudoalteromonas piscicida. The sequence continues at coordinate 4,135,816 of NZ_CP011924.1, read as the reverse complement.
AAAATGACCAATACGAATTTGCGCTTTATCGAGTTGTAGCTCGAGATCAAACCAAGCCATTGTTTACATCCCAGTTTAAATGCACGCGGCCTTTTTCTAAACACACCATAAGCCAGTCAGCTAAAAACGCATTTATTTGATATTTTTCATCTTTTTGGTGCATATCAGGATTTGGGTAACCATAGGATGGCTTTATTCGACGATGATAATCACGATGAATTACTTCAGCCACTTTAGCATCATGGTAGAGGCGCACAGACAAAGAGAAGTGAGGTAGATGGGCGCTTACTGTCGCCATCTGCTCGATGTGAATGTCCGTTGTGTATTTACTGACTCCAGCAACGCTCAAACTGTATCGCGCAGAGGCTAAGTCAATCACTCGACTCTCACCGACCACTTCTTCAGGTAGCAATTTTAGCGCCCGTAAATAATTACGTTCGCACAGCGTGATGTAACGGGGCAGAGATTGAATATACTGCTTTGAGCTCAGCACTTGTGACAAAAATACGACTCCTAAACTGCTTCTATATCCGCGCTTTATTTAATGCCAACCATTGTAGACTAATAACAGTGGCAGCGTTATCGATTTCCTCATTATCAAGACGTGCAAGAGCTTCATCAAGTGGCATCACATGCACTTTGATATCTTCACCTTCTGCAGCCAATCCATAAACCCCACCCGCTTCAGATAAATCAGCAAGCGCTAAATACAAATATAGTCGCTCTGTTGTACCACCAGGGCTTGATAAATAAGAGCGCATATAAATGAGCTTATCAAGCTCAAGCCCAGCTTCTTCTTTGGCTTCTTTTCTTGCAACAAACTCGTAATCTTCGCTCCCTTCTGCCATTCCTGCAATGCACTCTAAAAGCCAAGGGGAATTTTTTGAAGCCAACGCCCCTATGCGAATTTGCTCAATAAGCAACACGCTGTCTGTAATAGGATCGTACGGTAATATTGCAACCGCATGACCACGCTCTAATATCTCGCGAGTTATTAGCTCTGATACCCCGCCATTAAACAAAGCGTGGGTAAATTGGTACTTGTGAATGGTAAAAAAACCATTGAAGATTGTTTCTATTGAAGAAACATTGACGTCGTCTTTGTTGAACTGACTCAAAGGTTTCATAAAATAATCCTGTATTTTTTGATAGCAACGGTTTAAAAGCTAACCAATCGCCCTTATAGTAGGGTCATATCTGAATAAGTAAACGAAGTCGTTTACCTTTAACTTTTTCCACTTTACAATACCCAAGTGGTATTAATATATTCTGTTACACTTGTTGGCGATGTTTTACGCATTTGGTCTTTAATTGGGCCGCAAAAACAGGGTAACATGCTGACAGTATAAAAATTGTCTAAGGACTGAGCGAAAAATGAAAAAAACTCTACTATCATTAGTTGTTGGGTTGTCGTGCGCACTTTCAAGCAGCCTGTCCCACGCGGAAGATCTACTGCAAGTATACGACATTGCAACGGTTAACGATCCTACCGTATTAAAGGCTAAAGCGCAGGCAGATGCACAAAAATATGCACAAGACCAAGCGTTAGGGGTATTACTACCTCAGCTTGGCTTTCAAATGAGCTATACAGACGTTACATCAGAAGGCGCCCTGAACGAGCAACATGATGGCACCGGCTACACTTTACATGAGTCTGACACTGATACTTTTCAGCGTTCAATCTCTTTGAACCAAACCATCTTTAATATGGCATCTTGGCAAGGACTATCGATTGCCGAAAAGCGTGCAATGCAAGCAGCAACTCAGTATGAACAGCAAAAGCAAACTTTGATTGTCCGAATAGCTGAAGGTTACTTCAACGTGCTAAGCGCATTAGATAGCCTAGAGTTTGTACAAGCAGAGAAACGCGCAATTGAACGTCAGCTCGAGCAGACTAAACAGCGCTACGAAGTTGGTTTGACTGCAATTACAGACGTACATGAGGCAAGAGCGCAGTTTGACCGCGCGGTTGCAGACGAAATTGTTGCAAGTAATGCAGTTGAAACTGCGCGTGAAACGTTACGTACGATTACAGGTAAGTATCACGCTAAACTAGATAAATTAAATACTGAAACCTTCTCAACAGTTAAGCCTACGCAGAATACAAACGATTTTATCGAGATTGCAAAAGCGAAGAACTTAGACCTTCAAGTTGCAAAATCCGCGGTTGATATCGCAAAAGATCAAATCGATTTAGCGAAGGCTGGCCACTATCCAACACTAAAATTAAACGCCACCTATTCTGATTCTCTGGCTGATAGCGCGGGTAGACAGCACGCACCTCGTAGTGACAGAACCTCTGTTGGCTTAACATTAGACGTACCAATTTACACTGGTGGTCAAACAGTTGCTGCGACCGATCAAGCTCGCGCAAACTTCGTTGCTAGCAGCGAGGATATGGAAGCAGCAGTGCGTAACATGACACGCTCGGTGATTACATCTTATAACCAAGTGGTTTCAGATGTTGCAACATACCGTGCACTAGAGCAAGCGGTTGTTTCAGCAGAAAGTGCATTACAAGCAACTGAAGCGGGTTTTGATGTAGGCACTCGTACCATCGTTGACGTACTAGTAAGCACGCAAAACCTTTATAACGCGAAACGCAACTTAGCTGATATTCGTTATCGCTATGTACTATCGTCGCTACGCTTAAAACAAGCCGCAGGTACGCTATCTCGTACCGATCTTGAAGCAATCAACCAAGGTTTGATTGAAGGCTAAGTACTTCGGTCATCACCTCTAAAAAGGCCAGCTATGCTGGCTTTTTGTATTTTTACAGCAATATAGATAAACTAGCCTCTTCAATAAAGTCTCAGGTATATTACTTTGGTTACTCATTCACCTTTCAAATGGTCATTCTTAGCACCTAAATTTTGGCTGACTTGGCTTGGTGTTTTCGCCCTGTATTTAATCTCATGGCTCCCACAAAATATTCAATTTGCACTGGGTAAAGGCCTTGGACGTCTAGTCCATAAATATATGAAACGTCGCCGCCATATTGCTGATGTTAATTTGAAACTTTGCTTTCCACACCTAAGTGAAACAGAACATAAAGCGATGCTACTAAAGAATATGGAAAATACCGGCATAGCAACACTTGAGACAGGAATGGCATGGTGGTGGCCGCAGTGGCGTATTAATAAGGTAGTGGGTTCCATCAAAGGTTTAGAGCATATTGAAGCCGTACAAAAACAAGGTAAAGGCGTGCTTATGCTGGTCCCCCATATGTTGCACCTTGAAATGGCCAGTCGAGTGCTGGGCACTAAAATGCAGGGTGTTGGATTTTATCGCCCGCATAACAATCCGCTAATGGAGTTTTTTATGACCCGTGGGCGACTGCGCTCAAATGAGTACTTAGTGACAAAGCGAGACGTCAAAGGATTATTGAAAACGCTCTCAAGCAAACGCGTTTGTTATTACTTACCGGACCAAGACTATGGTCGTAAACGCTGTGAGTTTGCACCTTTCTTCGCCGTCCCTGATGCTGCAACCACAACTGGTACTTTATTGTTTTCTGCTAGTAAAAAGGCTGAGACTTTAAGCTTACACTGTACGAGAGACGCAAAAGGGATGTATCATTTAGACATACAACCTATTTTAGAATCATTCCCAAGTGGTAATGACCTTGCGGATGTTACTCGCGTCAACGAGAGAATGGAGCAAGCAATCAATTGTGCGCCGGATCAATATATGTGGGTGCATCGTCGCTTTAAAACGCGACCTGATGAAAAGGCACCTTCGTTTTACTAGGGTCTTGGAGTAGTTTGAAATGGCTAAGAAGAAAAAAAATAAATTATCATCAATCTGGTTTTGGGCTAAACATCTGTCACTGGGTGTGTTACTCATTTGGGCTGCCTACTATTTTCTTTTTGGTGCCTCCAAAGACATGAACTTTAGAGAAACCACCAATGTTGCAGCGCAAGGCCTGTCGCAATTTTACGAAAGCTTTAGAAATAGCATGAGCAATCGTGATACTGATCGTGAAAAATACGTTATCACACTCGGAAAGCCCACCTATCCGCTCGATGATGCGCTAGCACAAAGAGCGCTTGCAGTTAAACCATCTAACCCCAAATGGACCGGTGAGAAGCAACCAAGACGCTTCGATACGGGAGACACACTTAAAGATGTGCTTACAAAGCAAGCCAAAGAAGAAGGTGTGGAACTATTTTGGTATCTAGAGCGAGATTACGTGGTGAAATATAACTTCCGTCTCGATACCGACTTTGTTTCTGCACTCTATCAGGTTGGAACGGCGATAAACGACGACTTTGAATTTCAAGTCTACACATTTTTCTGCCCACGAGAGCGCGCTGCGGTTATCACCGAAAACCCACCAATCTATGTACGTGAAAACTGTCGTAAGCTAGCGGGCTAACAAAATACAAGCTTCCTTTAGTCCACTATGCTTAAAGGAAGCAATTACACCAAAGCAACCTCCTCCATAGAATTAAAAAATAAGAATAAAAATCAACTAACTAAATTTAGAAAGTACGATTGTTCTTCATACAAATACCTAATTTCAAGCGCATTCCTAAAAGTTAATTTATATCGTTTAGCTCAACAAAATTACAAATAAAACTTTACAAAAAATAACAAAGGATCAAATATAGAAACAAATAATAAAAATAAAAAACAATGTGCATCATGTTTAACTCCTTGATTTCCTTTTTTACGGGCATTACTTTAGCTTCTGCTTATTTTATCTTCTCCACTAATCAGCCACAGGTTGCAGAGTCAATTAATGACACTCATCTACAAACTATTAATACACTTCAAACAGAGTTAGCGCAGATCGAATCTAAAAACAGTGAATTGCATAAGAGATTAGTTGAAAGCCAAACAAAGAGAGACTCAAACTTTACGAACTTAGATAACACAGACGAGCTTCAATCAACCTTCTCTCAACTGCCAAAACCTGAACTATCAGCGCCTCGCGCTGTTTCACTTGATAACTTGAAGGTTGTCAATGTTATGCCCACGGTCAGTCACTTGTCTGCTGAGATGGAGCTTGATGATGTTGAAAAAGTCGAATTACAAGAAGCCTTAATGGCAAAGGCAAATCAAGACTATGAGATCTGGGAGCATTATCAAGCGACAGCATCATTAGATCCTACGAATGTTCCTCAAATTCGAGCTGATTTCGAGTATAAACTACAAAATAATGCCAAGTCTTTCGCAACAACCGTTAGCAGCTTATTAAGCGCAGATCAAATTAAGCAATATCAAGCCTTTGAATTAAGAGAGCAAAAGCTGTTAGCAAGTCAAAAGTTAGCCATGTTACAAAATGAATTAAATAAAATTGAATTATCAGAGTATCAAAAACAAGAGGTATCTCGATTAAGTCAATCTGTTTTTAGTACGCCAAGTGATATCACGCTAGGTACCGCAGGCAGCCCTTATGCCAAGCAACAAGTTTCCACCGACTTTGAAAAGCTGGCTGAAATAAAGTCACTTTTCAATGAACAGCAGCTCCTACAGTTTACATACTGATTAAAGTTGCATTTAACTATAACTAATAATAAAGGAATAAAATGAAGAACTTTTATCTATCCGTATTAGGAACTACACTACTCGCATGTAGCTCAGTCTCTGAAGCCAGAATCGACTGCCCAGGAGGGCAAGGTTATTGGGATTATCAAACACGACAAGTTCAAGTTTGTGACACTGAAACGAGAACGGTTGAAACGACAAAAAGACATTGTAGCTATGGGGGTGTCACCTGGTTAGGCCATTTATGGCATGAACCAGACTTTCCACTACCAATGACAAGCTATGAAACAGGCTTGAGGATCATTGAACAGTCTAATACTTGCCCTTCTAGCGTTTACACTTCAAGAACTGGAACTTATTGGTACACAGATCCAGAAGGAAGAAGGTGGATTAGCAATTACACTTACAGCGGTAATATAGGGTTAACTAACAACAAGCTAGTAACTACAACATCAACAGAGACAATTAAGACCAACTGCCGCACGGAAACTCAAACAGTGAGAGTGTGGCGCTGTGGTATGATCCCTTAATAGTAAATACTTGAAATAAGGCCAATCACTCGATTTGTATTGGCCTTATATTTAACCTGATCTTCGGATAATTAATGCCTTTCTAGCAGCCAGTTTTAGCGCTAACTGCGTCGAATTCACTTCCAATAGCCAGGCATTGGTGCGTAAGTTCGCCTTGCCTACAGGATGTAGGTACCAGGGCGGTAGCAGGACGCGAGAGCGGAGTTATCCCCAAAACTCTCAGGCTAGATAAGAAGATAGTTTAAGGTGACTAAAAAACAATGAGTTAGCTCATGCCTTATCCAAACCTCAGGTTATTTACCTCGCTACCACAGTACTGTAGTTTGCTTTCTCCCATTGAATAATGGTGAAGCCCAGATAAAAGCTAAAATACTGATTTTTATCCTTCTTTAGGACACTCGACGCTAAAACTAACAACTAAAGAATCTTATACCAGTTTCACTAAATACTTAAAGTTATGTGCCAAATATCGCTTACAGCATTTCTCATGCTTTCGCATTCCGTTAAATCAATACATCGTGCGCCCGCATTTAGGCACTGATAATGATAAGTATCACGGTAGAAACAATAAGCATCCACTAAACTTTTGCACTCATCCTCTGATATAACTGAGACCAGCTTTGCAGCCTCTAAAATACGAATATTATCTGGATAGATACAAAGTTCCGGGTACTGATTCCCATATCGCAAAACGATAAACTGACTGATAAATTCAATGTCAGTCATTCCACCCACTCCTTGCTTTAAGTCAAAGTGAGTGTCGCTATCTTGGTTAAGGTGGGCTCGCATTTTTTCACGCATATTGCGAACATCTTCCGCCAATTTAGGCACGTCTCGCTGCTGCATTAGTATTGCATGGCGTATTTCCTCAAATCGTGCAGCCATTTGCGGCTCACCTAACACCATACGAGCTCTGACCAGCGCCTGATGCTCCCATGTCCAAGCTTGCTCTAACTGGTATTGGTAAAAACTTTCTAGATTGATAGCGAGTAAGCCCGAGTTTCCTTCAGGGCGAAGTCGAGTGTCTAATTCGTAAAGCATGCCAGAGAGCGTTTTGGTATTGAACAAATGCATTAAGCGCTGTGCCAGCTTCATATAAAACTGTCTTGAAGAGATAGGTTTATCACCCTGAGTTTGACTTTCGCCGTCACGATTATGCACAAACACTAAGTCTAGATCTGAGTTGTAACCAAGCTCATAACCCCCCGCCTTGCCATACGCTATTACAGCAAAGCCTTTTTCTTCTATTGTTGCACCTTCAGGCGCACCAAAACGTGCCACCATGTGCCCCCAAGCAATATCGACGGCTTTTGCGATAATCGCCTCAGCAAGCGCAGTTAGATGATCGCTCACCTTCATAATATCCAGCACACCAGTGGCGTCTGCAGCCGCGACTTTTAGCTGATGCGTTTGTTTAAATTGTCGCAGCGCTTCCATCTGTAGCTCAACATCTTGCTCATCTATACGCAAAAATGCTTGCTGGATCTCATTTTTATAGGCCGTTAATGGTAAAGGTTTATAGAGAGTTTGTGGATCGATAAGCTCATCAAGGAGGATCGGATATTTCGCAATATGCTCAGCAATCCACGCGCTATGACAACAAAGTTTGATAAGTTGAGTCAACGCACCGTGATTTTCGTAAAGTAGCTCCAAATATGCAGTACGAGACGCCACTTTATTGATCACACTGAGCACACGAGCGAGCGCTGGCGCCATGTTTTGTTTACTGAGCTCTCGTAACAAAGCTGGCATTAACTTATCGAGAATATCGCGACCACGGGTGCCTGCCTGCTTTTTACTTAGCCCTTGTTTAAACTCCATCAAGTCAGTTTGCCAAGTCTCAAAACACGGCGCAGCTCGGCACTGGCCCAGCTGCGCAATTTCTCCCGTTTGCCATGCATAAACCGCGCTATCGTCTTCATCTAATTCTTCTTCGGGCGATTCACCAATAACTTGGCTAAACTCAGCCCGGATATGCTGCGTCACAACCTTTAGCATTCGCTCGACTTCAGCGTAATCGTTACATTGCAATAAGTGGCTCAGGCGCAGGCAGTCTAAGTTGTTGTCGGGTAAAGTTTGCGTTTGTTTGTCGTCAAATGCTTGTAGATATTGCTCAACTTTACGCAGCACTAAATAGCTCTCATGCAGACGATTTTTGACCTCGATAGGGACAATCTCAAACGCTTCAAGCTCTTCTAACGCCTGTAACAATGACGGTGTTTGTAATGGCGTTTCGCGACCGCCGCGTATCAGTTGCAAAGCCTGCACAATAAACTCTACTTCTCGAATGCCACCAGCGCCTAGCTTAATGTTATTCGTTAAGCCTTTGCGTCTCACCTCTTGGGCAATCATGTTTTTCATCTTTCGCAGTGAATCTATCACAGAAAAGTCGATATAACGGCGATAGACGAACGGCCGGATTAGGTCGTAAAACTCTTGCCAATACGGCGATAACTCACCAATTGGTCGCGCCTTTAACATCGCATAGCGCTCCCATTCTCGACCTTGGTCTTGGTAATAGTCTTCCATCGCGGCATAGCTCATCACCAAAGGACCACTATCCCCAAACGGTCTTAAACGCATATCGACTCTGAATACTTGGCCATCAATGGTAACTTGATTAAGCGCTGAAATAAGTTTTTGTGCCACTCGAGTGTAAAAAACTTGCGCCTCAATGCTACGCCGGCCACCGGATGTGTCGACACTTCTTGGATAGGCAAAGATCAAATCGATATCAGAGGAAAAATTCAGCTCCTTACCGCCAAGCTTTCCCATGCCTAATACCGTCATAGGTATCGAGTTACCAGCCTCATCTTTTGGTGAGCCTGATTGCGCTTCTACGCTTAAGTACGCCCATTGGTAAGCATTTGAAACCAAAGTATCGGACAGCTGGGAAACATAGCGAATACTGTCATCAATCTCATTGCCTGCAACCAAATCCAGCCACATCACTTTAAGCCAATACTTTAATCGATAGTGACGCAGCTTCTGCCAAGCTTGTTTTTCTTCAACCAATGGCGCGGAGAAGTCAAACACATCAGGACAATCGCGCATTTGCATCTGCGTATCATCGAGCAGCCAAGCTCCCCACTCAGGAAATCGTGCAAGTGTACGCTCGGCAAAATCACTCAGCGCCAGTAACCGTGCCAGTTTGGGCTCCATCGGCGCATCACCATAAATCATTTGGTAACGCTCTTGAGCAAGCGTATTCAGCGCTGCTTGAACAAACAATTCCGACATAAAAAACTCCACGGTAGGCTGGCTCTCTTTGTGAGCAGTGTTATAGTAACTCTATCTAAAACACAACCTTACACCGAGTATGAGTTATTTGTCTTTAAACAATATCAACTTTTTAGCGATTTTGATTTGCTTTGTCATTGTCTGCGGTTTGACTATTTTGCTGCGCTTAATGATCCAGCGTAGCGCCAACAATCTCCTGGATGACGAGCTCGCACAACGTGACAACTTTGCACTTGGGATCAGCTATGCCAGTCAAGTGACGATGCTGTGTATTTGTGTTGCATATTTATTCAATGATTTAGGCGTGGTAAGAGCGCAGGCACACCCTCTGCAAGTGGCCTTACATATTGGGTTGATCATTGCCTTTGTATACTTCGGCCAATGGATCCATCGCAAATGGATTTTGTATCAGTTTGACGAAGAAGAAGCGATTTTAAAGCAAAATATCTGCGCCGCGATGGTGGACTCTGGCATGTTACTCGGTAACACCATATTGGTGCTTGGTTTATATCATTGGGTGCACCCGAAAGGCTGGAGCGATCTATTAGTCGTAGCCCTTGGCTTTATGCTATTGCAGCTACTTTATACGCTAGATAGTAAAATCAGAGAAAGTCGTTTTGCCAAGTTTAACCAAGGGGCTTCTTTACAACAAAACTTTAATCTCAGAAACACTTCGATTGGTATTCGTTATGCGGGCAAATCCATCGGCCTCTCTTTAGCCATGTATGCGGGGCTGCACAGCGCTCCCTACCATGGTGCAAAAGTGGTAGAAAACTTGTTTTCGGTTGTCATACATTGCGGTGTAATGTGGCTTTTTCTTTACATTGGTAGCTACGTATTACTGCATTTATCCTTACCTAAGGTCAATATTGGCTTAGAGGTAGACCACCAAGATAACGTTGGTATCGCATGTTTGGAGTTTGCGGTTTTCTGCTCCATAGGCTATTTACTTATTAACTTGTTTTCGGTGTAACGCAATATTGCATGAACGCTTTAAGTGATGGATTTTTATTGGTAGATAGCAATTGGGATTTTAGCCAAGAACTCGTCGAGCATTTGCAAAACGTGCGCTCTAGCCAAGCCAGCAACATTATTATCGCGGGTGACAATACCAAACACATGCTTAAGATGATGTTTAAAGAGCAAATAAAAGACTACTGTTATTGTGACTTTGACAATGAAATCAGCGTCTCTGAACTTGCCAGCTATTTGCATCGTCACCATAACATTCATGCCGTGCTGCTCTATTCTCTGGACTATCATTTAGCCACCGAGGAGCAGCGCTTTATTTTTGATTCTCTTCACCCCCACCGGTTTTTAATCGAACAATCCCCGCAAGGTTTTCAGATCACTAAACTGCACTCACAAGCATTAATCAATCACTTATCTTGTCATCCGGATACCGCTGGCCTCCCCGACCCTGACTTGATGCTTGCCAAGCTCACCGGGTTACTATGCGGTAAAGCTAAAGTGGCAGGATGATATAGACTAACCGTGCGCGAGCGCTTACCATTGCCACAAAACAGCAACTGAATAATCGAATTATGCGTATTCCACATATTTATCAAGACTCGCCCTTGGCCATTGGCGTTCCAGTTACTTTGGATGATGACGCCGCAGGACACATAGGCCGAGTGCTTAGAATGACAACCAAAGATAAAGTCAGCCTGTTCAACGGACAAGGTGGCGAGTACCTATGTCAATTAAGTGAAGTTGGGAAAAAGAAAGTCGTTGCTGTACCAGAGTCATTTGAAGACAAAAATGTAGAATCTCCACTTGCCATACATCTTGGGCAAGGGATTTCTCGCGGTGATAAAATGGACTTCACAATTCAGAAGTCGGTAGAGCTGGGTGTGAGCGAAATTACTCCTTTGTTTACCACACGCTGCGGCGTTAAATTAAGTGGTGAGCGTCTAGCAAAAAAACACCAGCAATGGCAAAAGATAGCAATTGCCGCAGCCGAGCAATCCGGACGTAATACCATCACTGTTATTCACCCGCCGATGGAGTTGTCTGAATGGCTTGCACAGCAAAGCGACGAGTTAAAAATCACACTACATCCTCGGGCCGAACATTCAATAAAAACACTGCCGTATACCCAGTCTGGGATCCGCTTTTTAGTGGGGCCTGAAGGCGGCTTTACCGATGAGGAGCTTGACGCCACCGCTCAACAGCGGTTTGTTGATGTCCGTTTAGGCCCACGTGTACTTCGTACTGAAACCGCGGCTCTAACAGTACTAAGCGCACTACAGCTGCAATTCGGCGATTTAGCACTTTAAATACATAGAGTAACCCCCATATCATGGGTAAACTCAGCAAGCGCAATGGGAGCGTCTATGACGATTAAATTAGGGATCATTTCCGATCCAATCAGTGGCTTTAACATTAAAAAAGACACCGGGTTTGCCATGATGCTGGCGGCACAGCAGCGCGGCTATGAATTGTATTACATGGAAATGAATGACCTTTTCTTGTACCAAGGCGTTGCCAAAGCGACAGCAGCAAAAGCGCAGGTATTTGACGATACTTCCCATTGGTATGAACTAGCTGAGAAACAAGAAATCGATTTAGGCGACCTTGACGTTATTTTAATGCGTAAAGATCCGCCTTTTGACACTGAATATATTTACGCCACTTATATTCTTGAGCGCGCTGAACTTGCAGGTTCGCTTGTGGTAAATAAACCACAAAGCCTGCGCGACGCCAATGAAAAGCTCTTTACTGCGTGGTTTAGCGAACATACTCCAGATACTTTGGTTACGCGTAATCAATCACAAATTCGCGAGTTTTTAGCTAAACATGGCGATATCATTCTCAAGCCTTTGGATGGGATGGGTGGCGCGTCTATTTTTAGAGTGAAACAAGATGACGCAAATATTGGCGTGATCTGCGAAACACTTACCGAGCATGGTTCCCGCTATGCTATGGCGCAGAACTATATACCAGCCATTAAAGACGGTGACAAGCGCGTGTTAGTGGTAGATGGTGAAGTGATGCCGTACTGCTTGGCCCGCATTCCACAAGGCGGTGAAACTCGTGGTAATCTCGCGGCAGGTGGCCGTGGTGAAGCAAGACCGATTAGCGAATCGGACCGGAAAATTGCCGAAGCCATTGCCCCAACGTTAAAGGCAAAGGGCCTGATATTCGTTGGCCTAGATATCATTGGCGATAAGCTTACCGAAATCAATGTGACCGCACCAACTTGCGTGAAAGAAATTGAAGCGGCATATGACATTTCAATTATGGATAAGTTTTATGATGCGATCGAGCGAAAACTCGACCATACTAAAAACTAACCATTAAGGGGGTCTGGTTATGAAATCACTCGCTAATCACTTTTTAGTGGCAATGCCCAGCATGGACGACCCTTTTTTCAATCATACGGTAACCTATCTTTGTGAACACAGCGAAGATGGCGCGATGGGGTTGGTGGTAAACCATCCTATCGATATCACCGTGGGCGAATTGCTTGATCAAATTGATATCGATAACGACAAATCTAGCCAAGCGGCTAAGGTAAATATCTACGCTGGTGGTCCTGTTCACACCGACAGAGGCTTTGTATTACATACGCCAAAGTTTGGTTACGCCTCAAGCCAAGAGCTTAGCTCTGAAATTATGATCACCACATCAAAAGATGTTTTAGCCTCTTTAACGTCATCACACTCTCCCGAAGGATTTATCATCACCTTGGGCTACGCCGGATGGGTAAGTGGTCAACTAGAGAAAGAACTGAAAGAAAACACTTGGTTAGTCGTCGAGGCAGACCCCGAAATCATATTTAATACACCACCTGAAAAGCGCTGGGAAAAAGCAGTGCAAATGCTTGGTATCGACGTTGCACAATTAAGCTCGCAAGCGGGTCATGCGTAACTAGCCTGTCATTTTGAGCTTAGGTTAATAAACGAAGTATTCATGGAAAACAAAAAAGAAAAAGTGCCTAAAGGTAAACGTAGCGTCATCGGGTTTGACTTTGGCACTAAAGGTATCGGCTTGGCTATCGGTCAAGAAATCACTGCAACCGCATCAAGTTTAGGTGCTGTTAAGGCAAACGATGGCATTCCAAATTGGGATGACATCGCCGTATTCATTAACGAGTGGCAGCCTGATTTATTGGTGGTTGGCTTACCACTGAATATGGATGGTACCAATCAAGATTTAACATTCAGAGCAAAGAAGTTTGCCAACCGCCTGCATAACCACTTCCGATTGCCGGTAGAAACACAAGATGAACGCTTGACGACAGCAGACGCCAGAGCACGTTTATTTGAACAAGGTGGCTATAAGAACCTTGCAAAAGGTAAGGTAGATGGCATGTCTGCTTGTATTATTCTCGAAAGCTACTTTGAAGCAATGTGGGAATAGCCTGACTAACTCTTGGGCCTGTTGAGCTTTATTTTCCACCAAGTGAATTGATATTTATACACGGCGTAGTCGGTGTAGCGATAACACACTAAAAATATCAATCTAGCGCCGACCTTTAATATCAAAAATTCAGTACTGATATTAAAGGTACGGCTAACTGTAAAAGTCCATCATATTTAACGGACTCTCAACGCTTTCAATCACCAGCAGTAAGGCAACTCTTATTCCTCTAAACACTATGGTGAAATCGCCGTTTTTGTACAGCTAGCAAAGCAACTCTAGCCGCGAGTAGGCGTATAAATGACTAGCGTAGTTCCCGTGTAGGGTTTACGACTTGGTACTTCTTCAAATCAGGTATTAACCCTGCTTGCTGATACGCGCTAGTGATCCGGCCTTGCTCACGTAGTATTGCTAGGCCTTTTTGTAATGCAGCAAACGCTCGCTCACCTTCTGGGTGAAGCCGAGACACCGCAAAATGTCTGCTGTCGTTTAACAGCACAACTAGATGCTCATTAGCAATGAGCTCAACATCTTCCAAAACAAAACGATTATCTAGCTTAGGCATAAGCGGCATCAACATAAAGTCGACCCAACCTTTGCTCACCATACGCGCTTGTGACATCCAATCGGGTTCAGCATAAAGCTGTTTAAGCGGAAGTGACTCCAAGGTTTGCCAATCGGTCTGCCACTTAGGGTTGGATACCGAAGTTAGCTGGGTGAGCCCTTGCTCCTCTTTTAGCTGCTTTACTTTTTGATTATCTATCCCGTGATAAATACCAGCAAAATACTGACCTTTTTGAATAACAGGCTCACTGATAAAAAGCAGCCGACCTTTATTTTCAAGATCTGCTTTCCAATAACTATCAAAGTGAAGTAGTTGTTCCCCTTTTTCAAGCAAATTGGATTCACGAAAACTGACAAAACCAGGCGTAAAAATAAATGCTTTGTCGAAGCCACCTTTTTGCAAAGCTTGCTGTGCTATCACCATATCGACAACATCACGGCGTAGATATTGGCCACTAAAATCGGTGATTTTTGTGACGTCGCGTTCACCAACAAAACGTTGATAATCAGCGAGGACATCATCTCTAATAAAGACATTAAGTGCTTCACTGGCATTAAGCACACCAGCAAAGCTCAGCACAAAAGCGAAGAATAGATAGCTGCGTTTAGTTCTTCGAATCCAACCCATCTACCGTAACCCCTTGTAGGAAGCCCGCACCTTTTTGTTCGTTATTTTGAAGCTTGATCATGAGGCGCAGATCATTTGGCGAGTCAGCATGATGTAGTGCATCGGCATAATTGATCCGCTGTTGTTTATAGAGCTCAAACAACGCTTGATCAAAGGTTTGCATGCCCATGTCTTTCGATTTTGCCATTGCCTCTTTAATTGAGCCAATATCGCCTTTTTTAATAAGTTCGGCAACGAGTGGGAAGTTCAGTAGTACTTCAATGGCCGCCTCTCGACCTTCACCTTTTGAAGAAGGCACAAGTTGTTGCGCCACAATAGCGCGCAAGTTCAGCGCCAAATCGTACTTCAGTTTATCGTGCTTTTCTTTAGGAACTAAGTGCATGATACGGTCGATGGCCTGATTGGCATTATTGGCATGTAAAGTTGCAACGCATAAATGCCCCGTTTCAGCAAAACTCAATGCATATTCCATGGTTTCTTGCGAGCGAATCTCACCAATTAAAATAACATCTGGCGCTTGGCGTAATGAGCTTTTCAAGGCAGATTCGAAACTGTCAGTATCAATGCCCACTTCACGCTGAGTAATGATGCTTTTTTGGTGTTGATGCACAAACTCAATAGGATCTTCAATGGTCAAAATATGGCCACGTTGATTACGATTACGATACCCGAGTAGTGCCGCAAGCGAGGTTGACTTACCCGTGCCCGTACCACCCACAAATAACACCAAGCCACGTTTGGACATAATCACATCGGTCAGGACCGACGGCAAACCGAGCTCATTGACATCTGGAATAGCAGTAACGATACGGCGGATAACCATGCCCGCACAATCCCGTTGCCAAAATGCTGAAACACGAAAACGCCCAATATCGTTAGCAATCGCAAAGTTACACTCTTTAGTGTTAAAGAATTCTTGCTTTTGCTTGTCGCTCATAATTGAGGTAACAAGGTTCAGTGACTGCTCGGCATCTAAGCTTTCTTCACTTAACGCTCTCAGTTCGCCATCAATTTTGGCGCTCACCGCAAGCCCTGCCGAGACGAATAAGTCGGATGCTTGCTGATTGGCCATTGTTTGCAAAAACGGTTCTATATTCATCGCTACACCACTACTTAATAGCCGCTATTAAACTGATTTTTGTCATGGGCTTTTGCACGCGCATCCTGCTGGGTGATCAAACCACGGTTTAATAGATTTGTAAGGCATTGATCCATGGTCTGCATGCCGTGCATTGCACCGGTTTGAATTGCCGAATACATCTGTGCAATCTTGTCTTCACGAATAAGGTTACGAATAGCCGGGATCCCAAGCATGATTTCATGTGCCGCTATTCGCCCGCCGCCAACTTTTTTCACCAACGTTTGTGAAATCACCGCTTGTAGCGACTCTGACAGCATAGAGCGCACCATGTCTTTTTCTTCACCAGGGAACACGTCCACAATACGGTCGATAGTTTTAGGCGCAGAGGTAGTATGCAAAGTACCAAATACTAGGTGACCTGTTTCCGCGGCAGTTAACGCTAAACGAATGGTCTCAAGATCACGTAATTCACCGACCAAAATAACGTCTGGGTCTTCACGGAGTGCGCTTCTCAGCGCCGCGTTAAAGCTGTGCGTGTCTCTATGTACCTCACGTTGGTTAATAAGGCTTTGCTTGTTGTCATGAACAAATTCAATCGGATCTTCGATGGTTAAAATATGGTGATGTTTGTTGTTATTAATATAATCCACCATCGCAGCCAGCGTGGTTGATTTACCAGAACCTGTCGGGCCGGTTACCAATACTAAGCCACGTGGGTTGTCGGAAATCTTGGTAAAAATGTCTGGTGCCCCCAAATCATCTAAGCTCAGCACTTGATTTGGAATAGTACGGAACACCGCTGCAGGACCACGATTTGAATTAAAAGCGTTAACACGAAAACGCGCCAGATTTGGCACTTCGAACGAGAAATCTACCTCAAGGTTTTGCTCATAGTCACGACGTTGATTATCATTCATAATATCGTAGATGAGGCTGCTGACGTCTTTTGCTTCTAACGGCGGGATATTCACCCGACGTACGTCCCCGTCAACACGGATCATAGGGGAAACACCTGAAGAAAGGTGTAAGTCAGATGCTTTGTGTTGAACACTAAAAGCCAATAATTCTGTAATATCCATTTATAACTCCACAATGAGCACTAGTACTATATGGTTACAATAGCAGAACGCTTAGATAACGCCTACGGCAGGATAGAAAAAGCCAAGCAAAACTGTCAATTCAGCGAAACAGTACAATTACTCGCGGTTTCTAAAACCAAACCTATCGCCGATATTGAGGCTGCGATTGCGGCAGGTCAAACCCGATTCGGTGAATCTTACGTACAAGAAGCCGTTGATAAAGTTGCCTACTTCAAACAAAACAAAGCGATTGAATGGCACTTTATTGGTCCAATCCAGTCCAACAAATCAAGATTAGTCGCCGAAAACTTCCATTGGGTACAAAGCGTGGATCGAGAGAAAATCGCACGCAGGCTAAATGAACAAAGACCAACGAACTTAAAGCCACTCAAGGTGCTCTTGCAGGTCAATATTAGCGGTGATGACAACAAATCAGGTTGTCATCCCAATGAGGTTGATACGCTGGCGCAGTTTATTAATGACTGTCGTCAATTGGAGCTTCGTGGCTTAATGACCATCACTGAGCAAACCGATGATAAACAAAAGCAATTACAATATTTCCAGCAAATGCGCGCTTGCTTTGATAGACTAAAGGACCAATATCAACAGCTAGATACCTTATCGATGGGAATGAGTGGCGATTTAGATACTGCGATTGCAGCAGGTTCCACTATGGTTCGCATTGGTACTGATATTTTTGGCAAACGACAGTGAGGTGAATAACACAATGTCAAACAAGACAATTGCATTTATTGGAACGGGAAATATGAGCTATGCCATTATCGGTGGCATGATCAAAAGTGGCTTTGACGCGCAGTCTATTATTGCCACCAACCGCAATGCAGAGAAACTTGCCAAAGTCGCAGAGCAATTATCGGTAAGAACAACACAAGATAATCTAGAAGCAGTCGCCGCGGCTGACGTCATTGTCTTGTCTGTAAAACCACAGATGATGGCCGAGCTGTGTCAGACCTTCCAAGATGCAGATATTGATATTAGCAATAAACTGTTTATCTCTGTCGCCGCCGGAATTACCGTTGCACGACTGAGAGAAATGCTCGGCCAACCGGTAAAAATGGTGCGCTGTATGCCTAACACGCCATCACTGCTTGGACGCGGTGTGTCTGGCTTGTATGGCGTCGACATCAGCGATGAAGAAAAAGACTATGTTGAGCAAGTATTTTCATCCACGGGGATTGCCCTGTGGCTTGATGAAGAGTCGAAAATCAACGACGTTATTGCGGTAACGGGTTCGTCTCCAGCGTATTTCTTCTTATTTATGGAAGCCATTGAAGAAAAGGCTAAAGCCCTAGGTTTTAGTCCTGAGGAAGCCAGAAAGCTTGTGCAGCAAACTGCGCTAGGTGCGGCTGAAATGGCATTATCGCAACCAGATATTAGCATTGCTCAGCTACGCGCTAACGTCACCTCTAAAGGTGGCACAACCCACGCAGCCGTTGAGCATTTAAAAGCACTGCAATTACCAAAAACCGTAGCGGACGCGATGGATGCATGTATCGCGCGCGCTGAAGCAATGGAAAAAGAAATCTAAAGGTGACCAATGAATGCCATGCAATTTTTAGTCGGGATCGTATTTGATCTATTTTTAATGGTCGTATTACTACGATTCTGGTTGCAGCTTGTCAAAGCGGACTTTTATAACCCGCTAAGCCAAGCGGTTGTTAAAGCAACCTCTTTTGCCGTGAACCCTCTGAGAAAAATCATTCCGGGTGTGGGCGGTTTAGATCTTGCCTCTTTGGTGCTGGCATTCATTATTGGCTTTGCCAAAATGGCGACGCTGATGGCGTTATTCGGTGGTTACTTTGACGCTTTAGGCGCGCTGATTGGCGGCGCTATTACCGTAGTTAAAGAAGCATTTAGTCTGGTGTTCTGGATCCTTATTATTCGCGCCATCTTAAGTTGGGTAGCGCAAGGCTACAATCCAGTTGCCGCAGTGTTCGAGCAATTAACAGAGCCGATGCTAAGACCTATTCGGAAAGTGATACCACCACTAGGTGGACTGGACTTATCTATTTTAGTCTTAATTATCGGCATGCAATTTTTGCAGATCCTAATGATGGATTTACTGAGATAGGAGCATCCCAATGAAACCATTTATTATTGCGTTAATGATGCTGCTTGCACCAATCGCATTCGCTCAAGATGAACAAGGCGGCCAATTTAAAGACTTAGGTCCTTGGGAAGTGCATTACATCGCCTTCCCGTCTACTTTTGTTCAGCCCACAATTGCAAAAGCGTATGGCTTAATTCGTAGTGGTAACAAAGCGATTGTGAATATCTCGGTCTTGGCCGACAAGCCAGGAAAACCAGCGGTTAAGGCACGCGTTGCAGGTAGCGCCAAAAACTTACTTGGTAAAACCGTACAGTTAGAGTTTAAAGAAGTCGTAGAAGGTGAGGCGATATACTACCTTGCCCAATTAGATTACGACGATGAAGATATTTTTCGTTTCGACATTGAGATCAGTGAAGGTAAGCAAAGCCGCAAACTCACGTTCTCACAGAAGTTTTATGTAGAGTAGAGAAAATATGTCAAATAAAGTGGTACTTGCCACGGGCAACCAAGGTAAAGTCAAAGAGCTTAGCGCGATGCTAAATCAGTATGACATTGAGGTATTACCGCAAAGTGATTTCAACGTGCCAGAGGTTGCAGAAACCGGCACGACCTTTGTGGAAAACGCCATTATCAAGGCACGTCATGCAGCTAAGGTTTCTGGCTTGCCTGCCATTGCCGATGACTCAGGCCTTGAGGTAGACGCATTAAACGGCGCACCTGGTGTATATTCAGCGCGTTATGCTGGCGCAAACGCCGACGACCAAAAAAATATTGATCACTTACTCGCATCGCTTGGTGAACAAACTGAGCGCAGCGCCCGTTTTTGGTGTGTTTTAGTTTATATGCGCCACGCTGACGACCCAACGCCGATTATTTGTCAGGCCAGTTGGGAAGGTGAAATCACCACAACACAACAAGGCCGAGAAGGGTTTGGTTACGACCCAATCTTTAAGGTACAAGGTTTAGACTGCACATCAGCAGAGCTAACCAAGGAAGAAAAAAACGCAATCAGCCATAGAGGACAGGCACTTAAACAACTCGTCAGTCACTTTCAAGGCCTCGCGTGAAACTACCTCCATTAAGTCTTTATGTGCACGTACCTTGGTGCGTGCAAAAGTGTCCTTACTGTGATTTCAACAGCCATGGTAAAAAGGGCGATATTCCTGAAACGGAATATATTCAACATTTGCTCCACGATATCAAAGCCGATCTTCACTATGTTCAGGGCCGTAAACTCAGTAGTATCTTTATTGGCGGTGGCACCCCTAGCCTGCTTTCAGGTGAAGCGTACCGCTATTTACTCAGTGAAATTGAGGCGCTAATTGGTTTTGAGGATGACATTGAAGTCACTTTAGAAGCAAATCCAGGCACAGTTGAGACAGATCGTTTTAAACATTATGTTGCGGCTGGCATCAATCGTATTTCGATAGGTGTGCAAAGCTTACAACAGGAAAAGCTTACTCAACTTGGTCGCATTCATGGCGAGCAAGAAGCGCTAAACGCCGCTCAAGAAGCCCACCAAGCTGGGTTAAACAGCTTTAATCTTGATTTGATGCATGGCCTTCCCAATCAATCTGTTAGCGATGCCTTAGGTGATTTAGAAAAAGCCATTGCGATGGCACCGCCACACCTTTCTTGGTATCAATTAACCATTGAGCCAAATACGCAGTTTGCCTCTAAGCCTCCGGTTTTACCTGAGGATGAAACACTGTGGGACACCCAAGAACAAGGTCAAGCACTACTTGCAGAGCACGGCTACCAGCAATATGAGATCTCAGGCTATGCCAAAGCGGGATTTCAATGTCGACATAACTTGAATTATTGGCAATTTGGCGATTATCTCGGGATCGGCTGTGGTGCACATGGCAAAATCACTTTGCCTGAGCAGCAACAGATCTTAAGAACCGTAAAGATAAAACACCCTCGCGGCTATATGGATCTGAGTAAACCCTATTTGTATGAGCAGTGGCATGTTGCAAGCGACGACAGACCATTTGAGTTTTTTATGAATGTGTTCCGTTTAAAAACTGCCGCATCAAAACAACAGTTTATTGACTACACTGGTCTTGAACTTAGCGCTATTGCAACGCAAATTGCTGAGGCCGTAGATAAGGGTTTGATTGAGGAAACCAACGATTCATGGCTAGTTACAAATAAAGGCCACCGATACCTCAACGATCTGCTAGAGTTATTTGTTTAATATAGAAATTATGCGGGTGATATTCACTGCAACCCGCATGAAAACCGCCATTCGGCAACATATAATAAAAGGGTATAAAATGCGTAAATTAACCATTTTAGCAGCAGCGGTAAGCGTCGCGCTTTTTGCTGGCTGTCAACAAACCACACACTCTCCAGCACCTGCACCAAAAGCTGAACAACAAGTCGTAAAAAGTGAAGTAGAAAAGGCAAACGCACTTTTTGAAGCGTCGTTTACCCGTGGCGTAATGCGTAGCCCAGTTTACCAAACTTATATGGGTATCAAACAAGACTACGACAAGTGGGATGACGGCAGCGAAGCGCGCCAACTTGAAGATCTTGAACTGACGAAACAAGACTTAGCTGCACTTAATGCAATTGATCGAAATAAACTAGATGCCAATACGCAAGTGAGCTACGACTTATTCAAGCAAGGTCTTGAAAACACCATTGCAGATTTTAAATGGCGTTATCATTCTTATCCGGTCAATCAGATGTATGGTACACACTCAATGGTGCCTGCATTTTTAATCAACCAGCATCAAATTACCGATGTGAAAGATGCCAAAGCATATATCTCTCGTTTAAACGGTGTACCGGCTGTATTTGATCAGCTCATCGTTGACTTAAAAGCGCGTGTAGATAAAGGTATTATTGCACCAAAATTCGTTTTCCCTCACGTCATTGAATCAAGTGAAAATATTATCAAAGGTGCGCCATTTGTAGCTGGTGACGACTCAACATTATTGGCTGACTTCAAACGCAAAGTAGCAACACTTGAAATCAGTGAAAACGAGAAATCAGCGCTGGTTAAAGAAACAACAGACGCGCTAACAACAGCAGTAAAACCTGCTTATAACAAGTTGATTGGCTACCTACATAAACTTGAGAAAAAAGCAGACAATCGTGATGGTGCATGGAAGTTCCCTAACGGCGAAAAGTTTTATAATAACGCCCTAGCACGTACGACAACCACAGCATTAAGCGCTGAAGAAATTCACGAAATCGGTTTATCTGAAGTGGCGCGTATTCATGACGAAATGCGAGCAATTAAAGAGAAAGTGGGCTTCAAAGGCGATTTAAAAGCCTTTATGGAGTTCATGAAAACCGACAAGCAATTTTACCTTCCAAATACAGAAGCCGGTAAGGCACAATATTTAGCCGAAGCCAAAGCGATGATCGATAATATGAAGTCACGCTTGGATGAGCTGTTTATCGTTAAGCCAAAAGCGGACATGATAGTAAAACGCGTAGAGGCATTCCGCGAAAAATCTGCAGGTAAAGCGTTCTACCAGCAACCCGCGCCTGATGGCTCACGTCCTGGTGTTTACTATGCAAACCTTTACGACATGGAAGCGATGCCTACTTACCAAATGGAAGCCTTGGCTTATCACGAAGGTATTCCGGGTCACCATATGCAGATCGCGATTGCTCAAGAGCTAGAAGATATGCCTAAATTCCGTAAGTTTGGTGGCTACACTGCATACATCGAAGGTTGGGGTTTATATTCTGAGCTTGTACCAAAAGAAATGGGTTTATACGAAGACCCTTATTCAGATTTTGGTCGCTTAGCGATGGAATTATGGCGTGCGTGCCGCTTAGTGGTAGATACGGGGATCCACGCAATGAAGTGGACACGTCAAGAAGGTATTGATTACTACGTAAACAACACACCAAATGCTAAGTCAGACGCTGTGAAGATGGTAGAGCGCCATGTTGTTATGCCTTCACAAGCCACTGCGTACAAAGTGGGGATGTTGAAGATCCTAGAACTTCGTGAAGCCGCTAAGAAAGAACTAGGCGATAAGTTTGATATTCGTGAGTTCCACGACGTCGTACTGAAAAATGGCCCTGTTCCACTAAACGTGCTTGAATCATTTGTTGATGAATGGGTAGCAAGTAAAAAAGGCTAATACCTACTGCCAATGAATCGAATAAAAGCCAGCATGATCATGCATGCTGGCTTTTTACTTTATTTACCTTACATAAGCTGTATTCAGATAAGCAAATCGGTATAAGAAATAACGGCCACTAGAGAGCGAGTTGTTATTCCGCGCTCATATATGGTCTCCTCCCTTATTGCAAGGTTTCTTTAGTAAATAACAGGGACAGGATTGCTGTCATATATACGGTCTGTTAATGAGTTTTATTTGAAACTCTGACCTAGATGTAAATCGCGCATATTGCCCTAATCAGGTTATCGGTATTTAGCTACCCCTGAGCTCGACAGGTTTTCAATATGCCGGTTTGACCTGTTATGTCATCTACTTCAGTCACTTTCGCAATTCGGTGAAAGAAATCTACTTATCTTGCTTGATATGCCTCTTTTGATACTGTAATTGCCCAGGCCACTCTAGCCATTTTATTGGCATAAGCGACACAGGCTTTATTATGCCCTCGCGTTTGTACAAGTCGATTTATCCAAAGACTCAGTTGGTCTGTTTTATACTTTGCTCTCGATACAACCGATTTCGCCCCTTGAATAAGTAAACATCTCAAATATCGATTACCACGCTTACTTATCCCGAGCAAAACTGATTTTCCACCCGTACTACGTTGCTTGGGCACGAGACCTAATGAGGCTGAAACATCTCGCCCTTTTGTATAACCACTACCATTCCCCACTTCGTTAAAGTAACTACTTGCAACTATTGGCCCTATGCCCGGAATACTCTGTAAATTGACGCATATCTCATTGTTTTTAACTTGCTCTTTTATCTGTTGATTGTACGTTTCAATACTTTCATCAAGCACTTGTAGGAGTTTATAGAGTTGGCTAAGCACTTGTTTAAAGCTCGCGGTCAATACTCGCTCCTCACCTAACAAAGCAGCCACTTCTTTGCGAACATTTTCGATACCTTTAGTAATGGCAATGCCGTACTCAAGTAGCAAACCTCGAATTTGATTACTCAGTGCTGTTCGTTGACCAATTGCAAGCTCTCTCACTTTATGGATTGTTTGACTATCTTGCTGCTCTAATGTTTTCACTGGAACTGAGCGAATATGTGCCTGCTGTGATGCAATTAAAATTGCATACGCATCGTTGTAATCATTTTTATTCCCCGTCAAAAATGGCTTCACGTGTTGTGGTGGTATGAGCTCAACTTGAAAACCTAATTGGCTAATTTCACGACCCCAATAATTAGAGGTTCCACACGCTTCCATGACTAATTTACAATTTGGCATTTGTGCCAAATAAGTCAGTAGTTGACGACGTTTAATAGCTTTCTTTACTACAATCTTATTGGATAGGTTACATCCAATAAAATGAAAAATATTTTTTGCGATGTCGATACTGATTGTTGTAATCTGCATTTGGTCTTCTCCCATTTCGATTGTTTGCAATTCAATCATGGCAAACCGATGCCGAGTGTGGGAGGAGACCATTACATCAGGTTAGTTATCATCTTAACATTGCTCATAAAGCTCCAGCGGCAAACCATCAGGATCGCTGAAAAAGGTAAAGCGTTTGCCTGTATATTCATCTATTCGAACAGGCTCTACAGCAACTTGATTCTGCACAAGGTGTGCAATATAAGCATCAATATCTGATACGCTAAATGCTAAATGTCTCAGTCCTTGCGCCTCTGGATGTGATGGTCGTTTTGGAGGATTTGGAAACGAAAACAACTCAATCTGGCTCCCATCAGGCAGCGCAAGATCTAATTTATAGGACGCTCTATCTTTTCGATAGTTCTCACGGAGTACATGCAACCCAAGTACTTCGGTATAGAACACTTTTGATCTTTGGTAGTCAGAACAAATAACAGCGACGTGATGTATCCCAGATAACTTCAAGCACTTCTCCTCAAGCATTTAGTGTCTTTTAAATAAAAAAGCGGCAATTTGCATTGCCGCTTCACACACTCAAGTAGGAACTTGGACTACACGTTGTAAAACCAAGCCTATTTTTTCATTACAAGCGAATGCCGCCGTCAATCTCAACGACACGTCCCGTAAAGAAATCATTTTCAATGATATATTTTGCTGTATGAGCAATTTCTTGCGCTTCACCCAAACGCCCAACCGGCTTCATTTTCACTAGGCGCTCTTTGGCTTCAGGCTTCATTGCATCGGTCATTTTTGTACGGATCACACCTGGTGCAATTGCGCCCACGCGAATACCAAAACGACCTAATTCTTTAGCCCAACTGGTAGTCATCGCAACGACACCAGACTTTGCCGCTGAATAATTGGTTTGTCCCATATTACCAGCGCGCGCAACGCTAGACATATTAATGATCACGCCACCGTTACCCGCTTCTACCATTTTGACGGCGGCTTCACGGCCGCACAGGAAAACACCTGTAAGATTGACATCAATAACGGATTGAAATTGCGAAAGCGACATTTTATCGATGACTTGCCCGTCTTTTGCTTTAAGTAGCAAACCGTCACGCAAAATACCCGCATTATTAATTAATACCGAAATATCG
The DNA here is from genome assembly GCF_000238315.3 of Pseudoalteromonas piscicida. Lineage (NCBI taxonomy): Bacteria > Pseudomonadati > Pseudomonadota > Gammaproteobacteria > Alteromonadales > Pseudoalteromonadaceae > Pseudoalteromonas > Pseudoalteromonas piscicida. Next base: position 4,110,130 of record NZ_CP011924.1, on the reverse strand, counting down.
CCGAAGTCATTTACGATGGTATTAAACACATTTTCGACGTCTGATTCTTGACTAACATTAGCGACATACGTGTTAACTTGTGTACCGAATTGAGCAAGTTCGTGCTTCGCTTCTGCTAAAACGTCTTCTTGCATATCTATCAGGGCAAGTTTTGCCCCATGCTTTGCCATTTCAGTCGCCATGGCAAGACCCAAGCCTTGCGCACCACCAGTGATCACAACTGTTTTATTGTTAATATCCATAGTGTCCTATTTCTCTGAATAAAGCTTAAAAATCGCACTAAAGTCTTCACTGCCTTTACCTTGATTTTGTATCAAGTTATACAAATTCTCTTAACCTGAGGTTTGGATAAGGAATGAGCTAACTAATTGCTTTTAAATTCACATTAAATTATTTCCTTATCTAGCCAGAGAGTTTTGGGGATAACCCCGCTCTCGCGTCCTGCTACCGCCCTGGTACCTACATCCTGTAGGCAAGGCGAATTTATTCACCAATAGCTAGCTATTGGAAGTGAATTCAACGCAGTTAGCACAAAAACTGGCTGCTAGAAAGGCGTTAATTATCCAAAGCTCAGGTTACTTACTCTTCTGTAAAATTAAACTCTGTTCCGGTTAAAATAATATGCAAGCAGGCACCGCCATGCGCAGGGCTTTGCATTTTGATTTCGCCCTTCAACTTCTGTGTTACTAAGTTATATACAATACTCAAGCCAAGCCCTGTACCTCCCGAAAAACGCTTCGAAGTAACGAAAGGCTCAAAGATAGCGGGCAATAGCTCTTTATCTATTCCCGCGCCGTCATCTTTAAAATAAAAATGGATATAATCATTAATTAATACGGTAGATACCACAATATTCAGCTTTTGCCCGTCAATCTTGGCGTGCTTGATGCAGTTGTTAATACTGTACCCAACAACTTGGCTAAACACCGACGGGTAGCTGATCAAAGTTAGGTTTTCGGGGATTTCGAGTTCAATGGCATAGTCTTCTTGGTTTAATTCTGATTGGTAGCAATCAAAGACATTTTTAACTAAATGCTTAAGGTTGAACGTGCTCTTTTCTTCAAACTCTCGATTCACTGCCACAAGCTTAAAATCATCTACCAGCGAGGCTGTGCGGTGGAGGTTATTTTCTAATAAATATAGCGCGGCTTCTGCCTCAGTAATTAGTGTCGTCAAGGTTTGCCGCTGTAACTTACCAAGTTCAAGTTGCGATTTTAGTGTCGCGACTTGCTCTTTTAAATGCGATTGGCTGGTAATAGCAACACCAAGCGGCGTATTAAGCTCATGGGCAAAGCCACTCACCATATTTCCTAAACTCGCCATTTTGGCTTCTTCGATTAAGCGTTGCTGCGCTGCGCTTAGGCGCGCAAGCAAGGTTTCAATAAATGCTAATAGGTCATCGAGTTGATGAGCAATTTGTGCAATCTCATCGTTACCGTCAATATTCACCCTTAAACTAAAGTCTTCAAGCTTAGCAACTTTTACGAGTACTTTATTGATAGCCAGTATATGCCGTGTGACTTTGCTATTTTGATAATTCAGTAAGATAAGCACAGCAATATTCATCAGTACAATTAAAATGAGGCCATATAAAATGATACTTTCTTTACGTTCTTGCGTAACGGCTTGGGTACGGATTGATACTAGCTCAAACTGGCTTCGTAATTTTTGCTTCTCGGTGAATAGCTCCGCACGTACGCCTTCACCATCGTGCAAACCTAGCTTTCGCAAAATAGCAACATAGCTTGCAAAACCCGCTTCATAACGTTTAAGCAAATTGCTTATCTCTTCACTGAGCGCATTGTCTTTGATTAGTTGCTCAGCATGCATGACGAGTTGTTCATGCTGCTGCAAATAACTTAAGTCAGCTCTTAACAAAAAGTCTTTTTCTCGACGCCTTAATTCCAATATGGCAATTTCCAACTGAGGCATAGCCTTACCAGAAATTCGATCCTGTAAAGCATGAGCGCTACGTCTGAACTCACCATAAATGCCTGCATTTTCGTCATAGCCGAGCTGCTCATGTAAGCGGATAAGTTCATCTAGTTTACCAAAGTAGGCTTTTGACAGTTCATCGAGTTGTAATAGCAACGGCAGCAAGGCCTCTTCATTGGCCATAGAATTAAGTAAGTTACTAAAGCTATCCTGATAGCTGTACTTTAATTGTGGGATGGCAGAAACATCATCTTTTTGTGCTCGAATAAGAATATGCTCTTCTTGATCCATGGTTCGTTGTAGAGCGGTTTGCAATTGAGTAAGTTGTGCGGTAAGGCGGGCACTACGACTCACTTCGTAATACAAAAACCAGCTGACGAAAATGATCACAATCGCAGAAGTCAACGCGGCAATTTTGAAAAATAGAACTGACTGCTTTAGCTGCACGGCACATTCTCACTTAATTGATACTCTGTAAGCTTAGTATAGTTCTAGTGGGTTTCCTGATTTGTTTCCAAAACCTCACTTTTGTTTTGCTGTCGTTGCGACAGATTTTTATCGTAATACATGTTGTGGTCGGCGCGAGCCATGAGTTCTGAGACACTATCTTGGTTTGCTGTAGGGAAAGCATAGCCAACGCTTACCGTCGTTTGAATAGTGTGCCTATCAACTTGCAGCGGTTGCTTTTCAACCTGCTCCTTAATATTTTTTATAATTGAGTTAACCAAAGCGTCTTCTGACACTCTGTGTAAAATAATAACAAACTCATCCCCACCTAAGCGTGCGATAAAATCGTACACACGCACTGAGTTCATCAAAATTGACGAGACATGAAGCAACAGCTTATCTCCCACTTCATGACCAAACTTATCGTTTACTTGTTTAAAATTATTTAGATCGAGGTTAAGCAGCACAAATGACGGTTGCTCTGAACGACCAAGTAACGTATTGAGTTGCCTAATCGCATAGCGACGGTTAGGCAACTTAGTTAAGTCGTCTTGCAGCGAGGCTGTATGTGCTAAGTGATACGCTCGATAGAGTACTAATAACGAGAGAAATAATATTGAAGCAACAGCAGTAACCAAAATCTGTGCTTGCTGTCTTGCTTTTGCATAAGTGCTCTCGTCTATTTGATAATCAGCCACAAGCTGCCATTCACCAGATGGTAAATTGATTGGGATGACTAGATCTGGTGTTTCAAACAAGGTAGCAGAGCCATAAAAGACATCCCCCTGTTCACCTAATCCATCTCGACCTCGAATAGCTAAAACGGCGCTGTCCAAATCGTTAATGCCACTATATTCAAGCAGCTTTTGATAATCTAAAACTACACTAATTGCGCCCCAGTAGCTTTCATTCCTCGGATAATCTGAAAACACAGGAAACCTCGCAATCAAGGCTTCACCGCCTTGCACTAGCTGTAGTGGACCGGCGATAAACACCTTTTGAGAGGTTCTGGCAATTTCAACGGTGCGAAATTGTTCAGGGTTAGTACGAAAATCGAAACCGATAGCTGCTCGATTCTCTTCAACAGGATAGACATGACTAATGATATTATTCGGAGCAAGACCAACATGACGAATTAGCGTCGACTTTTCAACCGCTTTTGATACGACATGCGACCAATGCTCAATAGCAAAATCAGGATCGATTGTAACAAAAGTAGCCAAGCTCTCAGCCAAATAGGTATCCATAAAGATGGCATTTTCAATTTTTGCGCGAACAAGCGATACGTTAGACCTCACTATCTCGGTCCTTTCACTGATCTCCTGAACTACAATGGAATGAGAAATAAGATTTACCGCGTAGAACGTCAAACTCCAGAACACGATGGTAAATAACGATAACAGCACTATGGTTTGCTTTTCTACAGTTACCTTCATCGCCTCGCTTGCCTAGTAAAATTTAGTTGCTTAAATCTACAATAAACCAATTTAATTACAAAAGCATAGGCAATTTACCGAAAACTGCCAGTTTTGTGAGAAAGTAACTGTCAGTTTAGAATAATGGGTTGAACCGTGGAGGTAGCTTGATTTGTAACGGCAAATAGCACCTGTTATGTGACGCTTAAAGCAATTTGTCGAGATAAACCCAATAAGTCGAGATAAATCTCGACCTACAATTCAGGCATAAAGAACCTTGCTAAAAAGCAAGGGTTATAAAAAGTGGTACCAGTGAGCGGACTCTTAACTTGTATTAGCGCCACCCGCGTGGCGCCCAAGTCCAATACCATAATTTCATAGCATAAATTTGAGGCATAAAAAACCCCTGCTAAAAAGCAAGGGTTATAAAAAGTGGTACCAGTGGGCGGACTCTTAACCTATATTAGCGCCACCCGCGTGGCGCCCAATTCGTCGAGATAAATCTCGACCTACAATTCAGGCATAAAGAACCTTGCTAAAAAGCAAGGGTTATAAAAAGTGGTACCAGTGAGCGGACTCTTAACTTGTATTAGCGCCACCCGCGTGGCGCCCAAGTCCAATACCATAATTTCATAGCATAAATTTGAGGCATAAAAAACCCCAACCAATCGGTTAGGGTTATAAAAAGTGGTACCAGTGGGCGGACTCTTAACCTGTATTAGCGCCACCCGCGTGGCGCCGAAGTCCAATTCCATAATTTCATAGCATAAATTTGAGGCATAAAAAACCCCAACCAATCGGTTAGGGTTATAAAAAGTGGTACCAGTGGGCGGACTCTTAACCTGTATTAGCGCCACCCGCGTGGCGCCGAAGTCCAATTCCATAATTTCATAGCATAAATTTGAGGCATAAAAAACCCCAACCAATCGGTTAGGGTTATAAAAAGTGGTACCAGTGGGCGGACTCTTAACCTGTATTAGCGCCACCCGCGTGGCGCCGAAGTCCAATTCCATAATTTCATAGCATAAATTTGAGGCATAAAAAACCCCAACCAATCGGTTAGGGTTATAAAAAGTGGTACCAGTGGGCGGACTCTTAACCTGTATTAGCGCCACCCGCGTGGCGCCCAAGTCCAATACCATAATTTCAAAGCATAAATTTGAGGCATAAAAAACCCCAACCAATCGGTTAGGGTTATAAAAAGTGGTACCAGTGGGCGGACTCTTAACCTGTATTAGCGCCACCCGCGTGGCGTCCAATTCGTCGAGATAAATCTCGACCTACAATTCAGGCATAAAAAAACCCTTGCTAGAAAGCAAGGGTTATAAAAAGTGGTACCAGTGGGCGGACTTGAACCGCCACGCCCGAAGGCAACGGATTTTGAATCCGTCATGTCTACCAATTCCATCACACTGGCATAATTTTTCTTTCATCTTCTAAAACAAGAGAAAATAAAGAAAAACCACTTTGAGCTCAGGCTTTTTTTATTTGCCTTCGTCTCTATGCTTTGCATTATACAAAGGCGATTAAGAACGGCAAGTAATTTTTTTGCAATAAGGCGTTAACTGCCTGTTATTTGTGCACAAGCAGTTAAATATTACCCTAAAGTCAACTTTATTCCTGCTAAAACGGTAACGACAAGATGTTACTAATCCATTAGTTAACGTAATTCAGTAAACGTTTTATCGGTTTATGTGTAAAATACTCCGCAACCTTGTAATTATGAGAGTTGTTATGTCACATTTTGCTCCAGCGAATTTCAGCCGTCGCTTGGCTTCACTTATATACGACAACTTAGTGGTCGTCGCGTTCGCAATGCTGACTACCGTGTTATTTTTACTAACCATCAATGCCTTAATTTCATTTAACATGCTCGCACTTGGCAATCATGAAGACGTATCGGCGCTGATCCAAGCGGATCCTATCTTATATACACTTAGAGCCACGTTATTGGTGTTGGTTTCGGTGCTGTTTTTTGCCTATTTTTGGACTAAGAGCGGTCAAACTATCGGTATGCGCGCATGGCGCCTAAAAGTGCAAACCCCCGACGGAGCACTGTTAACTTGGCCAAAAGCAATCGCTCGTAGCCTATGCGCGCTACTTGGACTGGGTAATCTGGTAGTGTTGTTAGACTTTAAAAAGAAAAGATCGCTCCAGGATATGCTGTGTGGTACTGAGGTAGTGGTACTGAGCAAAGAGGAAAATAAAAAGGTGTATAACAGCTTAGACTAATCTAAGCTTCAAATAGCAGCCTATTCCATTAGCCATGTCCATAAAAAATATAGGCCTCATAATGAGACCTATATTTTTACTTAATTCAAAACGTTAATTTTGTTTCTTCAGCAGATGGATAGCCAATCCAATAAATAACAAGCTTGGCATTAACGCGCCAACCACCGGTGGAACTTGATATACCATCACGATAGGGCCGAAAATTTCATTACTCAGATGGAAAGCTAAGCCTGTTACCACGCCCATAATAATCCGCGCGCCCATGCTCACCGTTCTCAGTGGCCCGAAGATAAATGACAAAGCCACCAGCAGCATTACCCCAATCGTCAGCGGCTGCATCACCTTACGCCACAGCGCGAGTTCATAGCTACTTGAATCTTGCTCATTTTGCTTTAGATAAGCGAGAAATGACCATAATCCTGTGAAAGACAAAGCATCTGGCTCTATCGATACAACACCTAACCTGTCTTCACTTAATTCAGACTCGTAGAGCATTGATTTTGAATAATGCGTTGTAATTTGTTGTTGATCGATATGTACTTCTTCCACGTCTTGCAATTGCCAGCCGTTAGATATGCTTTGCGCCGACTGAGCGCGTACGATTTTTGCCAGTGTTAGTGAGTCATCGAAATAATAAATTGCGATATCTTTAAGCTTACCGTTTTTTTCAACATTACCTATGTTAATAAAATTGCCGCCGTCTTTCGCCCACACACCACGCTGAGCGCTGTAAACTTCACCGCCATAAATTGCTTCGTTTTTTAACCGTTTTGCGGTTTGCTCCGCTTTTGGTGCCCCCCACTCCCCAAGCGCCATCATCAGTAGCGCAAGCAGCACTGCCGTTTTCATCACCGACATAATAATTTGAAAACGCGACCACCCAGCCGCTTGCATAACAATTAGTTCACTGCTTGAAGCAAGTGCACCAAGCCCAATCAGGCCACCAATCAGCGCAGCCATAGGGAAAAATACGACGATATCGCTTGGCATGCTGTAAATGGTATAGAGCATGGCACCGAGTAAATCATAGCTGCCACGACCAACCGAGCGCAGTTGCTCAATAAACTTTATAAGCGTATTGATCCCCACAAAAACTAATAGCGCGAAACCTGTGGTTTGTAAGATGCTACGCCCTAAATACCAATCAAGCGTCTTCATCATGCCGTCGTCTCCCGTTTCATAAATACCGAGCGAACCCATACACCAAAAGGTCTTCCTTTCGCGATTAAGTAAACGCCAATAAAGAGCACACTTAAGTGGATCCACCAGAGACCGACTGAGGCTGGCACTTTTTCTTCAGCTAACAGAAACTTGCCTGCGTTGAGTAGAATGAAATAACCCAAATATAGCGTAATTGCTGGCACGAGCTTAGCAAACTTGCCTTGTCTTGGGTTAACCACACTTAGTGGCACAGCCAATAGAGTGAGTAACAAAATGGAAATAGGCACCGATAATCGCAACTGAAATTGCGCTTTTGCTTCAGGCGTATCCATTTCAAGTAACTGTAAGCTTGGAATAGCCTCTAATTTACGGCGCTGGTGTTCAATTTCTTGTTCTTTAATTTGCACTTGGTAAGTACCAAATTCAGTACGATTAAGTGCTTGGCTGAAGCCATCAGTCTCGTAACGCTTACCTTCATGAAGGAGTAATTGCTGCTCACCACTATCAAGCTCAATCACTTCTCCTTTTTGCGCATACACTAAACGAGCGGCTTGATTTGAGTCCTTCTCAGGCAATTGCGCGACAAACACTTTGTCTAATTCGCGGCCTTGTTCGCTAATACCGTGAACAAATACCACCGCTTTTTCATTGCCCGTTTGCTGAAATCTACCAGCTCTGAGAGTAGAAAGTCCCGATTCCGCATCGGCTTGCTCTCTTAATTGATACTCTTTTTCACTCGCCCAAGGTGCAATATACATACTCACACAAGCGGCGAGTAATGCAAAAAATACACTAGAGACTAAAGTCACCCTAACGACATACCACTCACTGACCCCGCAAGCGCGCAGTACCGTCATTTCACTGTCGGCGTAAATGCGACTATAGGCTAAAATGATCCCAAGAAAGAGACTAAGCGGTAAAATATAACCGGCTAACTGTGGCAGCTTTAGCGCAAGCATAGCAAGTACTAACTTACCCGGTATACCTCCTTCAGACGCTGAGCTCAGAATGAGTACAAACTTTTGTGACAAAAATATTGTCATTAAGGTGAGAAAAACCGCAACCTGAGATTTTAGCACTTCACCCGTTAAATAGCGGAAAATAAGCAATGTTCGTCCCTATAAAACGTCTTGTTTCACTGGAATAGTGGGAAAAATTGAGTAAACTGATTATTTTAGTCACTTTATTATATGTCAATGCGCCGGAATATCCTACCTAAGGTTAAAGCATATTCATGACTTTAATGTAGGAAAGTGTGTTGGCATAAAAAGTTCAAAATGACATGACAAAGACTCAGGAGTCGCAATGGAATTCAGCGTTAAAAGTGGTAGTCCAGAGAAACAGCGTAGCGCATGTATTGTTGTTGGTGTATACGAGCCACGCCGTCTCTCACCAATTGGTGAACAGCTGGATAAAATAAGCGAAGGCTATATCTCAAATTTACTCAGACGTGGTGATCTTGAAGGCAAACCAGGACAAGTTCTACTTCTTCATCATGTACCAAATGTACTCAGCGAACGCGTTTTGTTAGTGGGTTGTGGTAAGGAAAGAGAGCTCGACGATAAACAATACAAACAAATTATCTCTAAGACCATCAATACGTTAAATGAAACGGGCTCAATGGAAGCGGTATGTTTTCTGACTGAGCAGCATGTTAAAGGTCGTGATACCTACTGGAAAGTTCGCCAAGCGGTCGAAACCACGCAAGATTGCCTGTATACCTTTAATCAACTAAAAAGCAAAAAGAGTGAGGCTAGACGCCCGCTACGTAAAATCGTCTTTAACGTACCAACGCGCCGTGAATTAACAATCGGTGAAAGCGCGATTGAGCACGGTCTTGCTATCGCCGCTGGTAGTAAGTTGTGTAAAGACGTTGCGAATATGCCACCAAATATCTGTAACCCTCGTTATTTGGGCGAGCAAGCACAACAGTTGGCTGAAGACTTTGATAACGTTACCGTTAACCTTGTTGGTGAACAAGAGATGGAAGAGCTGGGTATGCACTCATACCTAGCAGTTGGCCGTGGTAGTCGCAACGAATCAGTGATGTCGGTTATCCACTATAACGGTGGTGACGAAGGCCAAGCACCAATCGTATTCGTGGGTAAAGGATTAACATTTGACTCGGGTGGTATTTCTATCAAGCCTGGCGAAGCGATGGATGAAATGAAATACGACATGGGCGGAGCCGCGGGCGTACTTGGCTTAATGCGAGCCGTTGTGCAAATGCAACTGCCACTTAATGTGATTGGTGTATTAGCTGGCTGCGAAAATATGCCAGGGGGCGATGCTTACCGTCCGGGCGATATTTTAACCACCATGTCCGGTCAAACCGTTGAGGTACTCAATACGGATGCCGAAGGCCGCTTAGTACTGTGCGATGCGCTAACTTACGTTGAAGCATTCGAGCCGGAAACCGTTGTCGATGTTGCGACATTAACAGGGGCATGTATTGTTGCGCTTGGTAGCCATGCGACAGGTCTTTTATCTAACCATAACCCGCTTGCCCATGATTTGCTAAAAGCGTCAGAGCAAAGTGGAGACAGAGCTTGGCAACTGCCGCTTTGGGATGATTATCAAGAACAACTTGAAAGCCCGTTTGCTGACTTTACGAACTTAGGTGGTCGCGCAGCTGGCACGATTACAGCCGCGTGTTTCTTGTCTAAATTTACGAAAAAGTACAACTGGGCGCATTTAGACATCGCAGGTACTGCATGGCGCAGCGGCAAGAACAAAGGCGCTACAGGTCGTCCTGTGCCTATGCTGATGCAATATTTACTTAACCGCGCCAATATCACGGACGCACAGCAAGACTAATAGTCTAGTCGCGACACTTAACAAGCATAAGTCGCGACATAAAGTCGCTGCTACACAAGGTTAATCCAAACCGTAGCAGCAGACTTACCCCGCGACATAAAGTCGCAGCTACACAAGGTTAACCCAAACCGTAGCAGCGGGTTTACCCCGCGACCTAAAGTCGCAGCTGCAAAAGGTTAACCCAAACCGTAGCAGCGGATTTACCCCACGACATAAAGTCGCAGCTACACAAGGTTAACCCAAACCGTAGCAGCAGATTTACTCCACGACATAAAGTCGCAGTTGCACAAGATTAACCCAAACCGTAGCAGCAGATTTACTCCACGACATAAAGTCGCAGTTGCACAAGATTAACCCAAACCGTAGCAGCAGATTTACTCCACGACATAAAGTCGCAGTTGCACAAGATTAACCCAAACCGTAGCAGCAGATTTACTCCACGACATAAAGTCGCAGTTGCACAAGATTAACCCAAACCGTAGCAGCAGATTTACTCCACGACATAAAGTCGCAGTTGCACAAGATTAACCCAAACCGTAGCAGCAGATTTACTCCACGACATAAAGTCGCAGTTGCACAAGATTAACCCAAACCGTAGCAGCAGATTTACTCCACGACATAAAGTCGCAGTTGCACAAGATTAACCCAAACCGTAGCAGCAGATTTACTCCACGACATAAAGTCGCAGTTGCACAAGATTAACCCAAACCGTAGCAGCAGATTTACTCCACGACATAAAGTCGCAGTTGCACAAGATTAACCCAAACCGTAGCAGCAGATTTACTCCACGACATAAAGTCGCAGTTGCACAAGATTAACCCAAACCGTAGCAGCAGATTTACTCCACGACATAAAGTCGCAGTTGCACAAGGTTAAACCAAACCGTAGCAGCGGGAGCCGCGGGTTTACCCGGCGACTATATCCCGTGCCAAATTAAGACTACAGAGCAGTTAAACCACCTCTGCAAGCACTTCCCACCACTTGCCATATTTTATTCTTCTTCTCTTGCTTCTTGATTGATGGTATTGCCTTTATATGGCAGAATACAGGCTTATTTATGTGCATTTAAGTGGCGCTATAATTAGTTTTAAACTAAGCCGCGCATACTGATTTTCTTCGTCTACGCTATCACGGTAAACAAGATTACAGATATTGAGCAGCTGTGGAGCCTGTGGCAAACCTCAGTACTCCTCGCAATTGGTATTATTATCATGACTATCAAAGCGCGCTTTTACGTGTTAAAACAAAACGATGAGCCGGGGATTAGCGTTCCGGCTCATTTTGATCTGGCAGCACAAACTGCGGCGAGCTTGTATCAAGCTGGACACCGTATCTTTGTTAACGTCGATAATACTGACGATGCTCATTTATTCGATGAGCACCTTTGGTGCTTTGACGCAGACAGGTTTGTGCCCCACAACTTACAAGGCGAAGGCCCCAAAGGCGGCGCACCGGTGGAAATTGGCACAATGCCTCCTGCTGCTCGTCGCCCCGTGCTCATTAATCTGGCTCGGGTCGTCCCTGACTTTATTCGTCGCTTTGAACAGGTGATAGATTTTGTGCCTGTTGAAGCCAGCGCTAAGCAAGCCGCACGAGAACGCTTTAAGCAACTTCGTGCACTTGGCGCAACAATTTCCACTGAAGACATTGAGAAAGTTAAACCAAACCGTAGCAGCGGGAGCCGCGGGTTTACCCGGCGACTATATCCCGTGCCAAATTAAGACTACAGAGCAGTTAAACCACCTCTGCAAGCACTTCCCACCACTTGCCATATTTTATTCTTCTTCTCTTGCTTCTTGATTGATGGTATTGCCTTTATATGGCAGAATACAGGCTTATTTATGTGCATTTAAGTGGCGCTATAATTAGTTTTAAACTAAGCCGCGCATACTGATTTTCTTCGTCTACGCTATCACGGTAAACAAGATTACAGATATTGAGCAGCTGTGGAGCCTGTGGCAAACCTCAGTACTCCTCGCAATTGGTATTATTATCATGACTATCAAAGCGCGCTTTTACGTGTTAAAACAAAACGATGAGCCGGGGATTAGCGTTCCGGCTCATTTTGATCTGGCAGCACAAACTGCGGCGAGCTTGTATCAAGCTGGACACCGTATCTTTGTTAACGTCGATAATACTGACGATGCTCATTTATTCGATGAGCACCTTTGGTGCTTTGACGCAGACAGGTTTGTGCCCCACAACTTACAAGGCGAAGGCCCCAAAGGCGGCGCACCGGTGGAAATTGGCACAATGCCTCCTGCTGCTCGTCGCCCCGTGCTCATTAATCTGGCTCGGGTCGTCCCTGACTTTATTCGTCGCTTTGAACAGGTGATAGATTTTGTGCCTGTTGAAGCCAGCGCTAAGCAAGCCGCACGAGAACGCTTTAAGCAACTTCGTGCACTTGGCGCAACAATTTCCACTGAAGACATTGAGAAATAGCATTTTTAGGGTTCTGTGTAATGGATAAAACCTACAATCCACAAGATATTGAACAGTCTTTGTATCAAGACTGGGAGTCAAATGGCTACTTTAAGCCATCAGGCAATGGTGACGCATACTCGATTATGATCCCACCGCCGAATGTCACAGGTAGTCTACACATGGGCCACGCGTTCCAAGACACTATCATGGACACTTTGATCCGCTATCAGCGTATGAAAGGCAAAAACACGCTATGGCAAGTGGGTACTGACCACGCAGGTATCGCCACTCAGATGGTTGTTGAGCGTAAGCTTGCAGCCGAAGAAGGTAAATCACGCCATGATTTAGGCCGTGACGAATTCATCAATAAAATCTGGGAATGGAAAGAGCAATCAGGTGGCACAATCACCAAACAGTTACGCCGTTTAGGTGCATCTGTAGATTGGGATAGAGAACGTTTTACGATGGATGACGGCCTGTCTGAAGCTGTAAAAGAAGTATTCGTTCGCCTATATCAAGATGACTTAATCTACCGTGGTAAGCGTCTAGTTAACTGGGATCCTAAATTACACACTGCAATTTCTGATTTAGAAGTTGAGAATAAAGACAAGCAGGGTCATATGTGGAATTTACGTTATCCACTTGCGGATGGCGTAACCACTAAAGATGGTAAAGACTACATTATCGTAGCAACCACTCGTCCAGAAACCATGCTTGGTGATACAGGTGTTGCAGTAAACCCGGATGATGAACGTTATCAAGACTTAATTGGTAAAGAAATTCTACTTCCTATCGTCAACCGTCGCATTCCTATCGTTGCCGATGAACATGCGGATATGGAAAAAGGCACGGGCTGCGTAAAAATCACGCCAGCACACGACTTTAACGATAATGAAGTTGGTAAGCGCCATGAGCTGCCAATGATCAACGTATTTAACAAAGACGCGGCTGTTCTAAATACGGGTGAGTGCTTTACTTTTGATGGTAAGCCACTTGAAGCGATGGATGCACCAATTCCAGAGCGTTTCCACGGCCTTGACCGTTTCGATGCGCGTAAGCAAATCGTTGACGAATTTGAGCAGCTTGGTCTACTTGAGAAAATCGACGATCACAGTCTAACCGTTCCTTATGGCGACCGCTCTGGCGTAGTTATCGAGCCACTACTTACCGATCAGTGGTATGTTCGCGTTACTCCTCTTGCAGAGCCTGCAGTAAAAGCGGTAGAAGATGGTGATATTCAATTTGTACCTAAGCAATACGAGAACATGTACTTCTCTTGGATGCGTGATGTTCAAGACTGGTGTATATCCCGTCAGCTTTGGTGGGGCCACAGGATCCCAGCATGGTATGACAGCGAAGGTAATGTATATGTTGGTCGTGACGAAGCAGAAGTTCGTCAAAACCATAACCTTGATGCAAATGTGACGCTGACACAAGATGAAGACGTACTAGACACTTGGTTCTCTTCTGCACTGTGGACTTTCTCAACGTTAGGTTGGCCTGAAAACACGGAAGATCTAAAGGTATTCCACCCGTCAGATACATTGGTTACTGGTTTCGACATTATCTTCTTCTGGGTAGCTCGCATGATCATGATGACCATGCATTTCATCAAAGATGAAGATGGTAAACCTCAAGTTCCATTTAAGACCGTTTATGTGACTGGCCTTATTCGCGATGAAAATGGCGATAAGATGTCTAAGTCAAAAGGTAACGTGTTAGATCCACTAGACATGATTGATGGTATCGATCTTGAGAGTCTAGTGACGATACGTACTGGCAATATGATGCAACCACAGCTTGCGGCAAAAATCGAAAAGAATACGCGCAAAACATTTGTCGATGGTATTGAAGCACACGGTACTGACGCATTGCGTTTCACTCTTGCAGCAATGGCGTCAACAGGACGTGATATCAACTGGGATATGAACCGTCTTGAAGGGTACCGTAACTTCTGTAACAAGCTTTGGAATGCTAGCCGTTATGTATTGATGAACACAGAAGAACAAGACTGTGGCTTCAACGATAACGAAAAAGTGTATTCTCTTGCAGATCGTTGGATTTTAGGTCAATTCCAAAATACGGTTAAGGTGTTCTCTGAGCACTTGGATAACTATCGTTTTGACCTTGCGGCAAACACCATTTATGAGTTCACATGGAACCAATTCTGCGATTGGTATCTAGAGCTAACTAAGCCAATTCTATTTAAAGGTAATGAAGCGCAGCAGCGTGGTACACGCCATACGCTTATCACTGTATTGGAAGGCTTACTTCGTTTGATGCACCCACTAATGCCTTATATCACAGAGACAATTTGGCAACGTGTAGCACCAATTGCAGGTGTCGAAGCGAAGACAATTATGCTTGAAGCGTTCCCAGTATTCGACGAAAGCAAAGTTGATGCGCAAGCGATGGCTGATCTTGAGTGGGTGAAGCAGTTTATTATTGCTATCCGTAACATTCGTGGTGAAATGGACATCAGTCCAAGCAAACCGCTAAACGTGTTACTTACCGGAGCAAGCGAAGATGACAAACGTCGTCTAGAAGAAAACCAAGCTTTCTTAAGCGCTCTGGCAAAACTGGAAACGGTAGACTTACTTGCAAGCAAAGACGAAGCACCAGCTTGTGCGACTGCGTTTATCGGTGACCTTGAGATCATGATCCCAATGGCAGGTTTGATTGATGTAGAAGCAGAACTTGCGCGTATTGCTAAGCAGCTTGAAAAAGCAGAAAAAGGTCTTGAGCAAGTTGAAAAGAAACTCGCAAACGAAAAGTTTGTAAGTAACGCACCTGAAGCAGTACTTGCTAAAGAGAAAGCAAAATTAGCTGAGTTTAGCGATGCAAAAACTAAGCTACTTGAACAAAAAGCAAAGATAGAAAGCTTGTAATCGCTTTCTATCTTTGCTGGTTTTATACCATTTCAAGAACTAAAAAAGCCGCATATTGCGGCTTTTTTATTAGCTGATTAAAGTTTTACTGTTGTTCGAACAGGCTATCTGTACTTAACCCTTCGTGTTGTAAAATGTCTTTTAAGCGTCTCAACGCCTCAACTTGAATTTGTCTTACCCGCTCTCTCGTTAGCCCGATTTCGCGGCCAACATCCTCAAGCGTAGAGGGCTCATAATCAAGCAAACCAAAGCGTCTCGCGAGCACTTCTCGCTGTTTTGGATTTAACTCTCCAAGCCAATCAACAATGTGTTTGTTAATATCGTTGCTCTGCACTTCGGTTTCCGGACCACCGCCCTTTTCATCCGCGATAATATCGAGCAGTGCTTTGTCATTTTCACCACCGATAGGCGTATCAACCGAAGTGATCCTTTCGTTTAGACGCAGCATTTTACTGACTTCTTCGACGGGTTTGTCGAGACATTCAGCGATTTCTTCTGCGGTAGGTTCATGATCCAGCTTTTGCGTCAATTCACGTGCTGTACGTAGGTAAACATTGAGCTCTTTGACAACATGAATAGGCAAACGAATGGTACGAGTTTGGTTCATGATCGCACGTTCGATGGTTTGACGGATCCACCAAGTTGCATAAGTAGAAAACCTAAATCCACGTTCCGGATCAAACTTTTCTACCGCTCGGATCAGGCCTAAGTTACCTTCTTCAATGAGGTCAAGTAATGCCAAACCACGGTTGTTATAACGACGAGCGATTTTAACCACTAATCTCAAGTTACTCTCTATCATCCGTTTACGTGAGGCTTCGCACCCCTTTAACGCTTTACGCGCAAAGTAAACTTCTTCTTCTGCACTGAGCAGTGGGGAAAATCCAATTTCACCTAAATAGAGTTGAGTAGCATCTAAGTTTTTAACCACTTCTTCTTTGGCAAAAACTTCTTCGTCGTCTTCGAGGTCTTCAAGTAATTCGTCTTTCGGTTCGTCAATATTATCATCTTCGAACTTGTCTAACTCTGGAGTAGATTTTGTAGGTAATTTTGCAGTGTGAGCCATAAGTATTCTCCCCAAGCGAATAAAAGTAAGGGTACTCGAACCAATCGAAGTACTCGCATTACTTTATGGCAAATATTTTGCCGGGTTTACAGCTTGACCTTTAAAACGGATCTCAAACCTAAGCGCCGTCTTAGAAGCATCTGTACTACCCATTTCGGCAATTTTTTCCCCAACTTTAACTTTTTGCTGTTCTCTGACGAGTAACTTAGCGTTGTGGGCATACGCACTTAGATAATCATCCGTATGTTTCAGAATGATTAAATTACCATACCCACGCAACGCACTCCCTGCATATACAACTACACCGCCAGCAGCAGCCTTAACTGAAGTACCCGGTTTATTAGAGATCTCCAATCCCTTATAACCATTCTCTTTAACAGAGAAGTGACGAGTCACCTTGCCTTCAGCAGGCCATTTCCATAGTACCTTATTATTATACAAAGCCTTGGTACTACTAGATTTTTGTGTGGCTTGTCTTTGAACATACTCTCGTTGATTTGGCTTATCAAGCTCTTTTTTGGGGCTTTTGTTACTTTTTTGTTTTAAAGACTGAGACTTGTGGTTTACTTTCGTGTATTTTGTGTTCTTTTTGTTTTTATTTTTGGGATACTCTAGACGAATGATCTGATTGGGGTAGATCGTGTACGGAGGCTTAATTTTATTGATTTTCGCGAGCGTTCTTACATCTTTGTTCGCGCTAAATGCAATTGCAAATAAAGTATCGCCTTTTTTTACTTTGTAACTGCTTCCGTTAATATTAATTTTATGTGATGAAGTGGTCTTACCAGAGTATAAAGTTGTTACAGGCGCAGGCGTATGATTCGATGAGCAGGCAACAAGCAGGCCGCTTAAATAAATCGATATGATGACCTGAGACTTGTGCATTACTTATATTTTCCAGTGCTACTATCAACGACTATCATATCAATCTAACTTAATTTTGCTTGGTTTTCACATTTAACTGGAAAAAATAGTTATATTTTATGGAGTTGTTTTTTAAGCTACAAAATTAACCGACTTCGCCAGCGACTAAAGGTACAAAGCGTACAGGTGCGAGGGCGTGACGAATAAACTGCTCACCTTCTTTAACAAACAAGGTGAGTGTTTGTGCTTCAACTCCAATGGGAATGACCATAGCACCGCCATCTTCTAGTTGCGCCAACAACTCATCTGGAACAGATTGTGCCGCAGCAGTAACAATGATCCCTGCAAAAGGCGCTTTTGAAGCCCAGCCTTTCCAACCGTCTCCATGTTTCATCGTCACATTATATAAATCCAGCAAATGCAGCCTTCTGCGCGCTTGCCACTGCAGTGACTTGATCCGTTCAATGCTAAAGACCTGTTCAAACACTTGCGCGAGTACGGCGGTCTGATAACCAGAGCCCGTACCCACTTCCAAAATACGCCCTTTAACACCCACTTGTTTTAATACTTCGGTCATTTTTGCAACGATAAAAGGTTGCGATATCGTTTGTCCTTGTCCGATAGGAAGAGCTGTATTTTCATATGACTTATGTTTAAGCACTTCATCGACAAACATATGTCTAGGCGTGTTAGCGATGGCATTGAGTACCACTTCATCCTCTACGCCTTGCTTTCTTAGCAGTTCCACTAGCGCGTTGGCACTGCCCTGATAATTACTCAGCACATACGCCTCTTAAGATAACCAGCTCGCCACAGCATCTAAGCTCTCGTAAGCCGTCATATCCACCTTGAGCGGTGTGATAGCGGCATAACCGTTGTTTACAGCGTGAAAATCCGTGCCCTCACCAGCGTCACTTTCATGACCTAAGGTGCCATACCAGTACACACTTCGGCCCCATGGGTCGATTTGTTCGGTCATGGTATCCGCTTTATGACGTGAGCCTAGTCGAGTGACTTTAATCCCTTTTAAGTCACTTAATGGAATATCAGGGACGTTGATATTAATGATTTGGTCTTTTGGTAGCGGATGGTTTGCAAGCTTTTTAATGATCTCTACCGTGACATGTGCTGCAGTTTCATAATGGGCTTCATTTTTAGAGCAAAGAGAAACGGCAATCGCAGGTAAGCCCACATGTCGACCTTCAGTGGCCGCCGCAACAGTACCTGAGTACAGCGTATCATCGCCAAGGTTAGCGCCATTGTTGATCCCTGCAACGACTAAATCCGGCAATTCATCCATCAGTTTGTTCACTCCAAGGTGAACACAGTCGGTTGGCGTGCCATTCACAGAGATAAAACCATTATCTAGCGTAGTTGCTCTGAGCGGGTTTAATAAGGTTAACGAGTTACTCGCACCGCTACAGTTTCTATCTGGACCAATGACAGTTACATCCGCGATTTGTGATAACGCTTGATACAAGATAGCAATGCCCTTGGCGTGAACACCATCGTCATTACTCAATAGGATCTTCATATTTCACCTCTTTTTCTTGTTAGACAATGAGTATCTCACTGCTGTATCGACTCTTCATGTTTATTAAACTTTTTACTGGCATCTTTATGATTAACAAGCTCTCTGAGCAGCGCCGTGGCAAAAGTTCCTTTCGGTAAACTGAATTCAAGGGTTAGCGTACTGTCGTCAGCCATACTCACCTTAAGCGCTTCGGGTATTAATCTGAGCGCTCTACGCTCATTTTTCATCCCAAATTCTGCCAATCCTTCGTGCCATTTAGCAAAAGGTGCCAACCATTCACGCTCTTGCGGCAATAAGCCCTTTTCACCCTTGCCAACCAATGGCGCCGAAAGCAAAATATCGCCATTCAGTAACCGCTCGATGAGTTCGCAATCAATCTCTGAGTCAAAAAAGGCGTTACTACCGCTCAGTAAAAAGATTTCACGGTGCCAAGTCGTTGCCAAACCATGCTCTGCCACGCGGCGACTAACGACTTCGTTGAACAGATGAGAGCGAGCGGCTGAAAGTACCAACCCTCTGAGTTTTTTATCGCGGATCTTTTCGCCGTCAAATAACCTATCTGCCATGGCTAAGTTGTGGCCATCATGACCAAAACGTTGCTCTCCAAAATAATTAGGAACCCCTTGGCGTACGGCATTAATACGCGACAGAATATCAAGTGGAGCAGTCACGTTTCTGAGGGTAATGGCAAAGCGATTGCCCTTATGACAACCTGTTTTTAGCTTTCGATTGTGCCTTATTTGTTGCACCACAAAAATAGAGTCACTATTTAATGCACTAAAGTCTACCGACTTTTTAATTGGCACCGGCACGCTAAACCACTGCGTACATACGCCGTGTCTGTCTTTAATTCCTGCATAGCTGACATCTCGCGGTGAAATTTGGGCAAACTCTGCAAGCTTTTTAGCGACAAATGCAGTGTTTTCTCCCTTTTTAATGATCTGCAAGCAAACATGCTCACCTTCGCCAGTAAAAGGAATATCTAAAATTTCTTCGACTCTAAAGTCTTCTGGTTGTGACTTATAATCGCCGTCAGATAACGGTTTGCCATAAAGATAGTTGAGTGTCTTCATGCTTTTACCAATAGCACCACAGCATGACTTGAGATCCCTTCTTTACGCCCTTCAAAACCCAGTTTTTCGGTGGTGGTTGCTTTAACATTAACTTCGCCTAGCTGCGCTTCACAGTCGTTTGCGATATTACCGCGCATCGCATCAATATGTGGTCGCATTTTTGGTGCTTGTGCGACAATTGTGACGTCGATATTGCCTATTTGATAGCCAAGCGCTTTCACTTGTTCCATCACGCGGCGTAATAAAATGCGGCTGTCGATATTTTCAAATTCACTCGCAGTATCAGGAAAGTGCTTACCAATATCTCCCAGCGCAAGTGCCCCCAACAAGGCATCACACAATGCATGAATTGCCACATCACCATCGGAGTGAGCAATAAAGCCCTGTTCGTAAGGGATTTTTTCCCCACAAATTGTCAATGGGCCAGCTCCACCAAATTTATGAACATCAAATCCGTGGCCAATTCTAATCATGCTGTTTACCTTGTTGTTGAATTATAAACTCCGCCAGAGGTAAATCCTCCGGCGTCGTGATCTTAATGTTATCCGTACGCGCGGCAATGAGTTGGACTGGCCGATTTTGTAATTCCATCGCAGATGCTTCATCTGTGATATGTGCACCTTGAGAAAGCCCAAGCTCCAATGCCGCCAATAACTCTTCATACCTAAACATTTGAGGCGTAAAAGCCTGCCATAACGACGCTCTAGGTACGGTCTCCTGTACCAACTCCGCACCGCGTTTGATGGTATCTTTAACCTTGGCAGCCAGTATGCCACCTTGCTGTTGATTTATACATTGTGAAATCAGCTGATGAATATCATCCAGCGCTACTAAAGGTCGAGCTGCATCATGAACTAACACCCAGTCAGGGCGACTTGGTGCCAATGCTTTTAGCGCCAATAAAACAGAGTCGGCACGTTCTTGTCCACCTTCGCAGTGGCTAAAACGGCTATCAGGCAGTAACGCCGATGAAAAATATCCATCTTCTTTGGAAACGGCGACCATAAATTGACTGACGCACTCAAGCCCGGCTAGTTTTTCCAGTGTGTGTACTAAAATCGGTTTGCCTAATAGTGGAATATATTGTTTAGGCATCTGCGCCTGTATACGACTGCCAACCCCAGCTGCGGGGATGACGACTGCAAGTTTATCGTTTCTTTTCATGAGGTACTTTCGGTAATACACGGATAAAAGTTTCGCCAGGCTTAATCATGCCGAGCTCATGACGAGCACGCTCCTCAACCCCTTCAAGGCCGAGTTTTAAATCGTCGATATCCGCTTTTAATAATTTATTTCGTTTACTGAGATTGGCATTGGTTTCTTGGTGCGATTTAACCACGGATTTTATCCGAGTGTAGTCCTCCACGCCGTTGTGGCCGAACCAAAGTCTGTACTGAATAAATAGCGCTAAAACCAACAGCGCTAACTGAAAAAATCGCATTGCTTAATCCAAACTTCTGTTTTTTGAGTCGATTAGGATAGTTGACTCGTTTTTGTTTTTTGTACTTGTGGCCAATTAATTGAACTGGCAAGTAACATTTCTCTTAGCGTCAGCCTTCTCGGTACTACCGCTTTGCCAAAATACCAAGTATGGCCACAACAAGCCGCTGTCATTAACACTTTTGTTGGTTTTAGCAATTGTACACGCGCTTCGTCGCTTGCTTGTAAGCTATTGCCATTAACACTAAACCAGCCAAATTGGTTGCAGTGCAATTTGTCAGCCTCATTCACTTGGTCGACACTGTCGAGCCTCACGGTTGTCCCCGTCGAGTCTGCATATAGCACAGGAACCACCAGCCCCACTTTCACCTTAGTGGTAAAAAATGCTGCGTTGGCAGCGTCATCACATTTAGGCTGTGATTTTTGCTTTGCTAACCAACATCCATTGAAACTATCTAGCTCAAGCGGGACGTCACCATGAATAATATGTGTGGCCGCGCGCTCAACATAATACGGTAGGCTGTTTAACAAACGCTGAAGGCGAGTATGATCGGAGAGTTCAGCAAGTTTCGGCAACTCTCTGGCATAAAATACGTTTACAAGCTCGGCAAATACAAGGCGAGATGCTTCGTCATACCAGATTGTATTTTGCTGTTGCTCCAAAACGCCTCCTGTCAATGCAATCTACTTTTGTAGACTGGTGTACATCCTTTATACACTAGCCATGTTTCAAATCAAAGCAAACTGCTCTGTTGTACTTGCTTACGGCTTGGTTCCTAGTTTTGCTTGCCCCTCAGCCATAAATTGTACTACCGAACTGCGTTTTTTTCCTATTAAGAAACTACCGTCAGTCAAAAACATAAAGTTCTGCCAACATCGCTTAAACACGTCAAAGCAGGTCTCGATCACATCATCTCGAGAGAGACAAAAATACACGGTGGTATTGGCTTGCCAATCAAGAAATTGCTCGATCGTTTCAGGAAATGCTTCTCCTGCTTCCCACGGCTGCTCCCAATTGAGGGTTTCTTGCCATGAGTCCGCTTTACCAACCCAATCTGTTTTATCAAAGAAATCAGGGTGATCTTTTTCGTTGCTTACCATAGTGCTCCAAAGCACCGCAGCGCGCGCCGCTGACATTGGTTTTATCAATGCCAGGTCGGATTCTTCGATTGGAAGATCTTTATGTTTGAAAACCCAAGCTTTCTTATAATCGTCCAGCGCAATATAATTCATTTTTAAACACCTTCAGTCTTAATGGCACGGATTATAACATTTCAGTCCGTCACGTACGGCTTTTATTTTTTGGAGCTTGAATTAGTGGATATCACACCTGGAATTTACCGCCACTACAAAGGAAAACTTTATCGTGTGCATGCTTTGGCAACGCACAGTGAAACACAAGAGAAGCAAGTGGTTTATCAAACCCTATATGGAGATATGAGTTTTTGGGTTCGACCACTTGAAATGTTTTTAGAAGACGTTATGGTCGAAGGCGAAGCGGTGCCTCGCTTCACCTTAATCGAAACCGAAGCAGGGTTGGCAGCGAAAAGCTGATTGTGGCAAGATGAGCCTATCTCATCTGACCACAAGAAGTTGAATTATGTTTAAAGGTACTGATCAATATATTGCTACCTCAGCTCTACAACAGGCCGTGAATGCGGCCATCGTTTTAGAAAAACCCCTCCTCATTAAAGGTGAGCCAGGTACAGGCAAGACCTTACTTGCCGAAGAACTGGCAAAAAGTTTAGATACCGAACTAATCCAATGGCATATAAAGTCAACAACCAAAGCCCAGCAAGGCCTGTACGAATACGATGCGGTCTCGCGTTTACGCGATAGTCAACTTGGCGATCCTCGCGTTAATGACGTTGGCAATTACATCATCAAAGGTAAGCTGTGGCAGGCATTTACCGCCACAAAGCGCCCCGTTCTGCTGATTGATGAAATCGACAAAGCCGATATTGAGTTTCCCAATGATCTACTGTTAGAACTCGATAAAATGGAGTTTCATGTCTACGAAACTAACGAGCAAGTAAAGGCAAAGGTGCGCCCCATCGTTATTATCACTTCAAACAATGAAAAAGAGCTACCAGATGCCTTTTTACGCCGCTGCTTTTTCCACTACATCGACTTTCCGAGCAAAGAAGAGATGCAGCAAATTGTAGACGTGCATTTTCCACATATTAAAGCAAATTTAGTACAACGAGCACTCGAAAGCTTTTTCCAATTACGCGACACACCAAACCTAAAGAAAAAGCCAAGTACGAGTGAGCTACTCGACTGGTTAAAACTACTATTAGCTGAAGATATTTCCCCTGACGCGTTGCATGACAAATCTAACCAAGGTGGCCTAATGCCGTTATTTGGTGCGCTACTTAAAAACGAGCAAGATGTTTCTTTGGTTGAGAAGCTCGCCTTTATGAGCCGCCGCTGATCATGCTCATCGATTTTGTACTCACCCTTAGACGTTACGGTATCAAAGCGAGCCTGCGCGAATTACTAGACTGTTTAGAGGCGCTGGATAAAGAAGTTTGCTTTGCCGATCTAGACGGCTTTTACTTTTTGGCAAAAACCATCTTCGTGAAAGATGAGACCTTGTTTGATAAATTCGACCGTGCGTTTGCTGATTACTTTGAGGGAATAGAGTCAATAGACCTCTTCTCACAACTTCAACAGCAGCAATTGCCAGAGGATTGGTTGCGTAAAGAGTTTGAGAAATCACTGTCTGAAGAAGAAAAAGCCAAACTGAACGCCATGGGTGGACTCGATAAGCTCCTTGAAACGTTAAAAGCACGCTTGGCTGAGCAACAAAAACGTCACGCAGGCGGCAATAAATGGGTTGGTACAGGGGGCACCTCCCCCTTTGGCGCTTACGGCTATAATCCTGAAGGGATCCGCATTGGCCAAGATGGAAATCGCCACCGGAAAGCCGTAAAAGTATGGGATAAGCGGCAGTATCGTAATCTCGACAGTAATACCGACATCAGCAGCCGCAATATTAAGCTTGCACTCAAGCAATTGCGTAAATTTGCGCGCAGCGGAGCAAGTGATCAGCTCGACCTTAATGAAACTATTCGCGCAACCGCAAGACAAGGCGGCATGTTGGATGTGAAAATGGCTCCTGAGCGACATAACTCTGTGAAGGTATTGATGCTGTTTGATATTGGTGGCTCTATGGATGACCATATCCAGCTTTGTGAGCAACTATTCAGTGCCGCACACAGTGAATTTAAGCACCTTGAGTTTTTTTACTTTCATAAT
The DNA here is from genome assembly GCF_000238315.3 of Pseudoalteromonas piscicida. Classification (NCBI taxonomy): domain Bacteria; kingdom Pseudomonadati; phylum Pseudomonadota; class Gammaproteobacteria; order Alteromonadales; family Pseudoalteromonadaceae; genus Pseudoalteromonas; species Pseudoalteromonas piscicida. Next base: position 4,085,573 of record NZ_CP011924.1, on the reverse strand, counting down.
TGTGTGTACGAACATGTTTGGCACGATAATGACCGTCGTGACAGCGAATTACTTGATACTTATCAGCTAATTAACCGTTACGGCTCAGACTATCGGCTAATATTTGTTGGTGACGCGACAATGGGCCCCTATGAAATCACCTATCCCGGCGGTAGCGTAGAGCATTGGAATCAAGAAGCAGGCGCCACTTGGCTGAATCGTTTAACCAATCACTTCAGTAAGGTGGCTTGGCTTAATCCTCAGCCGCAAAGCTATTGGTCTTATTACCATTCAATAGAGCTAATAAATCAATTGATGCAAAACAGAATGTATCCGCTAACAATAGAGGGTCTAAGTCAGGCGTTTAAAGAATTGAGCTAAAGCAGTGCTGCTTGCAAGGTAAGCACCTTGCAAGCAATGATGCGAAATTAGTCATTCGCTTCGATAGGTTCTAGTTGTAGTTTTGAAGCAATCAATACGGCTTGAGTACGGTTATAGACACCCAACTTTCTGAAGATAGCGGTGATATGTGCTTTCACCGTTGCCTCTGAAATATTTAGCTCATAGGCAATTTGCTTATTCAGCAAGCCTTCGTGTAAATATTGCAGCACTTTATATTGCTGTGGCGTGAGCGAGGCCACTTGTTGGGCAAGCTCTTTGTCTTCCCCTTCGAGTTCAGCCACTTTGTCTTTCATGCCTTCAGGCAACCACGTGTCACCTTCGAGCACTTGCTCTATGGCTTCGGTAATTTGTTCTACTGACGCCGCTTTTGGGATAAAACCCATCGCGCCGTATCCCATCACTTTAGAAATGATAGAGAGGTCTTCGCTTCCCGAAACCACAACAACTGGAAGACTTGGGTGATCCTCACGGATCCGAATTAGTCCATATAAATCACCATTGCCCGGCATATGTAAATCGAGCAGGAGTAGGTCTAGTTCTTCTTGTTGTTGTAAGACCGAGAGCGTAGTGTCAAAGTTTTCAGATTCGAATACCTCTAGTCCTTCAAACTGCGCTTTTAGAGCCCCCTTAAGCGCCTCTCGAAATAGAGGATGATCATCCGCGATTAAAAACTGATACATGCTATGCTCCTAAAAAATCGGCTGTTATCGTAAAGATAACAGCCGTTATAGTATGTTTATATTAGGTCGCAATTCAAGTTATTCAGTTAACGATTCAATCTATTCTCGATTAATTCATCAACCACACTTGGATCGGCAAGTGTAGAAGTATCACCTAACTGTTGATACTCGTTGGCTGCAATCTTACGCAAAATACGGCGCATGATTTTACCAGAGCGGGTTTTAGGTAAACCTGGAGACCATTGGATCATGTCAGGGGTTGCAATTGGGCTTAGCTCTTTACGCACCCAATTTCTCACCTCTTTAGTTAACTCGTCAGATACCGTTACCCCTTCATTTGGCGTGATATAGACATAGATCCCTTGGCCTTTAATGTCGTGTGGATAGCCTACCACAGCCGCTTCAGCAACCGCTTCGTGAGCGACTAGCGCACTTTCAATTTCAGCAGTACCGAGGCGGTGACCTGAAACGTTAAGTACATCATCCACACGACCTGTGATCCAGTAGTAACCGTCTTCATCACGGCGACAACCATCGCCCGTAAAATAAACGCCAGGATAAACGGAGAAGTACGTTTGTTCAAAGCGCTCATGGTCGCCATAAACCGTACGGGCTTGTGAAGGCCAGCTATCCAAAATCACCAAATTACCTTCGGTCGCGCCTGTCAGCGTATTACCTTCCGCGTCAAATAGTGCAGGAGCAATACCAAAGAATGGACGGGTCGCAGAACCCGGCTTAAGTGCAGTAGCGCCAGGTAGTGGCGTGATCATGATGCCGCCCGTTTCGGTTTGCCACCAAGTATCTACGATAGGACAATCACTATTACCAATTTGCTCATAATACCAAGACCAAGCCTCTGGATTAATTGGCTCACCGACCGAACCCAAAATACGTAAACTGTCACGCTTAGAACTTGCTGTCGGCTCATCACCCTTCGCCATCAACGCACGGATCGCGGTAGGTGCAGTATAGAGAATAGTAACACCATGTTTATCAACGATTTCACCCATGCGACCAGACGTTGGATAAGTCGGCACGCCTTCGAATACAACTTGAGTACAACCATTTACTAGTGGACCATAAGCAATATAACTGTGACCCGTGATCCAGCCCACATCCGCGCTACACCAGTAAATATCATCTTCTTGAAGGTCGAATACATACTCATGGGTCATTGATGCATACACTAGGTATCCACCCGTAGTATGCACTACCCCTTTCGGCTGACCGGTAGAGCCCGAGGTATAAAGAATAAAGAGCGGATCTTCCGCATTCATCATTTCAGGTTCACATTCGGCAGGTTTATCAGCAACTAATTCATGCCACCATACATCGTGAGCATTCCATTCAACATCGCCACCTGTTAATTGATGTACAATCACATGCTCGATAGTGGTGACGCCAGCTTGCGCTACCGCTTCATCGACATTTGCCTTAAGCGGCACACAATTACCACCGCGACGACCTTCATCTGAGGTGATGACAACTTTGGCGCCAGAATCTTTGATACGGTCTGCAATCGCTGAAGGTGAAAAGCCCCCAAACACAACGGAATGGATAGCACCAATTCTTGCACAGGCCTGCATGGCATAAATCGCCTGTGGAGTCATCGGCATGTAGATAGCGACGCGGTCACCCTTTGCAACTCCTAGACTCTTAAGGCCATTGGCAAGCTTTGCGACTTCATCGTGTAGTTGTTGGTAGGTAATATTTTCTGTTTGTTCTGGGTTATCGCCTTCCCAAATCAATGCGATTTTATCGGCGCGCTTTTCGAGGTGTCTATCGATACAGTTATAAGAGGCATTTAATACGCCGTCTTCATACCATTTAATATTGATATGGCCTTTGTCGAATGAGGTATTTTTAACTTTACTATAAGGTTTGAACCAATCTAAACGTTGACCGTGCTCTTTCCAAAACTCTGCGGGGTCATCAACCGACTTTTGATATAGTTCTTGATATTGCTCGTCGTTGATTAATGCTGCGTTCTTGATTTTTTCAGGAACTGGATAAATGCTCTGTGACATAGTCATCTCCATTATATTTAGAGGTCTAGGTCTGCTAGACACGCTTTTCCTAAGGATCACCCAGCCTTGGGTGTTTAAGTATTAGACCTTAGTTGTAGAACACCTGCAAACGTAAAAGTTTCATACAACTTACCAATCGTACCTAATTTGATACAAACGTTATGTTCGCCTTATCCTCCACTCATTTACCGTATGCCACCTTAGTCTAATAGACCAATAGGTAATTGAGTAAAAACCAACCTTAAACAACAGTTAGTGATGATTAAAATGAATGTCAGCTGCTGCCAACTGCAAAGCACAGCTATTGAGGAACTGGATTATGACAACGAATAACATTAATAAAAAACTGCTCGCAGTTGCTATCAGTAGTCTCTGCACTCTCCCTGCCACTGCGGCTGAGATTGGCGATACTAAAGTTAACTATGGTGGTTATATCAAGCTTGATGCCATTTGGAGTGATTTTTCTGACGGCGCGCTGGGGGCGCAAAATATCGGCCGAGACTTTTACGTTCCTGGTACGACCCCGGTCGGGGTTAACTCAGATAGCGACGCAGTATTTGATATGCACGCTCGCCAATCTCGCTTTAGCTTCGGGACCGATACTAAGCTCGATGATGGCAGCAGTATCAAAACTAAAATCGAGCTAGACTTTATTTCTACATCTGGAGGAAATGAGCGTGTTAGTAACTCCTACTCACCTCGTATTCGCCAAGCCTTTGTGAGCTACAAGGGCTTCTTGTTCGGTCAAGCTTGGTCAAACTTCCAAAATGTTAGTGCGCTACCAGAGACTTTAGACTTCGTCGGCCCAGCTGAAGGCACCGTTTTCGTACGCCAAGCCATGGCTAAATACACCACGGGAAACTGGTCTTTCTCTATTGAAAACCCAGAAAGCACAGTTACCACTGCAGATAGTGGCCGTGTCGTCACTGATGACGCTAGCATGCCTGATTTCACTGCACGTTACACACACAATGCTGATTGGGGTCATATTGCGGTAGCGGCACTTGCGCGCCAAATTACCTATAAAGTCGGTGGAGCTGATGAGTCTGAAAGCTCATTTGGGATAAGTGCATCTGGTCGTGTTAATTTTGGTGACAATAACTTGAAATTTATGCTGACCCAAGGTCAAGGGCTTGGTCGTTACGTAGGCCTAAACGTTGCTAATGGCGCGGTATACGACGGTAACTCGTTACATGCAATTGACTCGACGTCGGGCTTTATCGCTTATCAACATAGCTGGAATGAACAGTTCCGCTCAACATTCTTATACTCTTTCTTTAATGCTGATAACGAAAGCGATTTGCTGGCGGTGACTGGCGATCCGACAAAATCAAGTATGAGTTACAGCGCAAACCTACTTTATTCTCCTGTGAAAAAACTTACCTTTGGTGCTGAATATAAGATGGGTACTCGGGAAACAGAAAGTGGCTTTGAAGGTGATTTAGACAGACTACAACTTTCAGTGAAGTACGTGTTTTAAGGTTTTGTTATTTTAATAGGCTAGTACCAATTCACTTCCTAACTGCGGCCTATTGGCCGCTTTTTTATTGTTGGTCACGATTTGCTTTTTCGCGACATAAAGTCCGCTGCTACGATGTGTTTCTTGGCGACTTAAAGTCGCTGCTACGGTGTGCTTCTTCGCGACATAAAGTCGCTGCTACGGTGTGCTTTTTCGCGACATAAAGTCCGCTGCTACGATGTGTTTCTTGGCGACTTAAAGTCGCTGCTACGGTGTGCTTTTTCGCGACATAAAGTCGCTGCTACGATGTGTTTCTTGGCGACATAAAGTCGCTGCTACGGTATGTTTTTTCGCGACATAAAGTCCGCTGCTACGATGTGCTTTTTCGCGACTTAAAGTCGCTGCTACGGTGTGCTTCTTCGCGACTTAAAGTCGCTGCTACGGTGTGCTTCTTCGCGACATAAAGTCGCTGCTACGGTGTGCTTTTTCGCGACATAAAGTCGCTGCTACGGTGTGCTTTTTCGCGACATAACGTCGCAGCTATGGTGTGTTTTTCGGCATAAAAGATCGCGGCTACTCGTGGGATTTCATCGTCTAACGTTGTGACCATATCGCGCCAATAAAAAACCCCGCTGGCTGGCGGGGTTTTACAATTATCTCAAAAGCATCATCTTATTGTGCTTTTGCATCCTTCATATAATCAAAGAACTTGCTATCCGGTGATAACACCATAACGTCATTCTTATCTTTAAAGGTATTTTTATATGCTTCAAGCGAACGAACAAACCCGAAAAACTCAGGGTCTTTATTATATGCTTTAGCGTAAATGTTTGCCGCCGTTGCATCACCTTGACCGCGAACCGCGCGAGCATTACGCTCAGCATCTGCAAGCATTACTGTCACTCGACGATCAACATTAGCACGGATGGTCTCCGCCTTCTCTTGACCCTCAGAACGGTGCTCTTTCGCCACAGCTTGACGCTCCGCACGCATACGCTGGTAGATTGAGTTACTTACTTCGTTAGGTAGGTTAATTTGCTTAACACGGACATCAAGTACTTCAATCCCAAGCTCAGTTGCACTTTCAGACGCTTGAACTAACGCTTCTTCCATTAGCTCGCTACGTTCACCAGATACTATTTCTTTAATAGTACGCGAACCGAAGTTTGTTCTTAGACCGTTGTTCACCTTTTGCTTAAGTAGCGTTTCAGCATACTGTTTATCACCACGCGCACGTAGGTAATAAGCACTAAAATCATTCACGCGCCACTTAACGTAAGAATCCACGATCAAGTCTTTCTTCTCGCTCGTTACAAAGCGATCAGGTTGACCATCAAGTGTTTGGATCCGTGCATCTAATTTACGTACTTGGCTAAAGAAAGGCACTTTCAGGTGAAGGCCAGGTTCATACACCAGAGCATCGCCATTCGCGTCTTTTTGTACCTTGCTAAATAGCAGTACAATTGCTCTTTGACCTTCGTTTACTACAAAGATACCAGAGAACGACATGATCACGGCAGTGACTAATAGAAGTAGACTAAAATTCTTCATATTGATTATCTCCCGTTACCAAATCTGTCGCGGTTAAATCTATCACCGCCTGAATTGACAGAACTATTTTGCTGCTGGTTACCTTCAATCCTTTGACGAAGTTGCTCTATTTCACTTTGATTTGGTAAACGAACTGGTGACGAAGCATTGTTATGTGATTGCATAATCTTATCAAGCGGTAGATACAACATGTTATTACCACCTTCAACATCAACCAATACCTTTGAGCTTCGACCTAAAACTTGCTCCATCGCATCAATATATAAGCGTTTACGCGTTACTTCTTTCGCCGCTTGGTATTCTGGCAGTAACTTTTCAAAGCGCTCCACTTCACCTCGAGATTCAAGGATAATACGTTCGCGATAAGCTTCTGCTTCTTGCGTCATACGAGTTACTTGACCACGCGCACGCGGTTCAATTTCTTTCGCATAAGCTTCTGCTTCACGAATGAAACGCTCTTCGTCTTCTTGTGCAGCAATTGCATCATCAAATGCGTCTTTTACTTCTGCAGGCGGACGAGAATCTTTAAAGTTAACGTCAGTAACAATCAATCCAAGGTTATATGGTTCGATAATACTGTTTAGCTCTTCCCAAGTGCGCTGACGAACCACTTCACGACCCGTAGTTAACACTTGATCCATGCGAGAATGACCCACAACGTAACGCAGAGCACTGTCTAGCGCTTGTTGTAAGCTGTGGTCAGCATCGGTCACACTGAAACGATAAAGCGTTGGATCAACAACACGATATTGCACTTCAAACTCAACGCTTACTACGTTTTCGTCTTCCGTAAGCATAAAGCCAGACGCCGACAATGAACGTACCGCTTCAATATCTACAGGAATAACACGTTCGATGAACGTGGCTTTCCAACGCAGACCTGGCTCAGCAATACGGTCAAACTTACCAAATTGCAACACGATACCGCGCTCAGCTTCTTTTACAGTGTAAATACCACTTAGTGCCCATACGATGGCTGCGATAATAAGTATAAAGACGAAACCAGCACCGCCTAATCCGCCATTACCACCTTTCCCCGGCTTACCGCCGAAAATACCGCCGAATTTATTACCAAATTTACGGAATACTTCATCTAGATCAGGTGGGCCTTGATCCCGCCCCCCGCGGTTTTTCCACGGATCGTTATCATTGCCATTATTACCCGGTTCGTTCCAGGCCATAGCTATACTCCATTGTTATTTAAATGAATTAGGTTAAATCTAACAAAATTCGAGCGACTCTCATATAAAAATACGCTCGAAATTGACGATTTTTAACTACCAACGACCAAATCATTGAGATTTCGCCCGAATTCCTTATTGAGCTTTTCCCATTCGATTTTTGGCATTCTTACCGAAACAAGCCAGTTGCCTTGCTCGTCGTAGCCTTTTTCATCCACGGCATTAAGCTCAAATAGCGCACCTCGTAAACGCCCAAGCGCAGGAGGGACAGCAAGCTCAGCTGTGAAAACGGTTTTTGCCAACAACTCTTTAACGGCGTCGAATAACAACGAAATCCCTTCTCCAGAGTGGGCACTTAACCACACTCTGATCGGTTTTCCTTCATCGTCCCTATCTATTCTAGGCGCAACTTCGTCCATTAGATCAATTTTGTTGTAGACTAAAAGTTGAGGAATGTCATTGGCTTCAATTTCCTCTAGAACCAATTGTACCTGTTCTATGTTTTCTTTTCTTCTCGGATCTGCAACATCGATGACATGAAGCTGTAAATCTGCCTCACGAGTCTCTGTTAAAGTCGCCTTAAATGCTGCTACCAAGTCATGAGGTAAATGACGAATAAAACCTACTGTATCTGCTAAGATAACGGGGCCAACATCATCGATTTCTATTTTTCTTAGCGTAGGATCAAGCGTTGCGAACAATTGGTCCGCAGCATATACATCCGCATCCGTAATTTTGTTAAACAGCGTCGATTTACCCGCATTGGTGTAGCCTACCAGAGAAACAGTTGGGATCTCGTTACGACTACGCGCTCGACGCCCTTACTCACGCACAACGGCTACCTTGTCTAATCGTTTACGAATACTCTTAATTCGCTCTCTTAGTAACCGTCTATCGGTTTCTAATTGGGTTTCACCAGGACCACGTAAGCCGATCCCCCCTTTTTGCCTTTCTAAGTGCGTCCATCCTCGAATTAAGCGCGTAGAGATATGCCTTAGCTGAGCAAGCTCAACCTGCAATTTACCTTCGTGGGTACGGGCTCTTTGCGCAAAAATATCTAAGATCAGCGTTGTCCTATCTAACACTCGGCACTTACAAACGCGTTCTAAATTGCGCTCTTGTGAGGGACTGAGTTGGTGGTTAAATATGATGACATCTGCGTTGTGGATGTTGACAATCTCGGCAATTTCTTCAGCTTTACCCGTTCCGACAAACAACTTTGCATGTGGTGCTTGACGGCTGCCTTGCACAACCGCCACACTACTAACACCAGCAGAAGAAACTAGCATTTCCAATTCACGTAGATCTTCGCGATCTCCTTCGTGAGGAAATTCTATATGAACCAAGACTGCCTGTTCGCCGGCTTCATAACGGTCAAACAAGCATTAAGCTCCTACTAATAAGAATTAATAATTACCTTCTTCACCTTGGTCGCCCGCTTCACTTCCGGTTGCATTTTGGAAGTTAACCGCACGAGCTGGAACCACAGTGGAGATGGCGTGTTTGTAAACCATTTGGTTTACTGTGTTTTCAAGCAAAATCACAAATTGGTCAAATGACTGGATCTTGCCCTGTAATTTAATGCCATTCACTAAAAAAATTGAGACAGGAATGCGCTCACGACGCAAGACATTCAAAAATGGGTCTTGTAAAGATTGGCCTTTTGCCATTTTCTTATCCTTCGTTTTAGGTGTTATTATGTCAGGTCGTTGATTTAATCAGAACACGCTGATTTAACAACTACTATTAGCTTAGCGAAGTTAGAACACGTTGCAAGTTTTCTTGACTATCGGTGTCAAGCCAAGTCACATCTTGCCACCCCCTCAGCCAAGTTAATTGCCGCTTCGCCAGTTGTCTGGTCGCTGCGACGCCTTTGAAAACCATTTCGTTATAATCGCACTCGCCAGCTAAATACTCCCACATTTGCCGATATCCGACACAGCGAATAGAAGGCAAATCAGGGTGTAAATCTTTACGTTGATATAAGGCCAAAACTTCATTTTTAAAGCCTTCATCCAACATTATTTTAAATCTTTTCTCTATACGCTCATGTAAGACTTTTCGGTCATTTGGCGCAATCGCAAATTGATGAAACTGATATGGCAATGCATCCTGTTTGCTTTGCTGCAATTGAGTCATCGTTTTACCACTAATGCGATAAACTTCCAAAGCGCGGTTGATGCGTTGCGAATCGTTTTCGCTGATTTTAGCCGCGGCTTCTGAGTCAATCTCTTTTAACTGTTGATGCAGCGCAGGCCAACCCTTTTGTTCGGCTTCGCGCTCCAATACCGCTCTGATTTCAGCATCAGCCTCTGGTAATGGCGACAGGCCTTCAATCAAGCCTTTAAAGTACATCATCGTGCCACCGACTAAAATTGGCACCTTGCCACGCTGATGAAAATCATCAATTAGTTTAATAGCATCAGCACGAAACTCAGCAACCGAATAGCTTTGTGCAGGGTCAATAATATCAATTAGGTGATGCGGTGCCTGTGCTTGCTCTTGTGCGCTCGGCTTTGCCGTACCGATATCCATCCCTTTGTACACTAACGCCGAGTCTACACTGATGATTTCGGTATTTAACGCTTGGCATAACTCTATGGCCAATGCGGTTTTGCCCGCTGCTGTCGGTCCCATTAGGGTAATGACAGGTAACTTGTTCACATCTAACCTACTAATAAACTGCACTAATCTCGTATTATAGCTGATAGTACATGGTAATTAATACCTACTTAGGCACGAATTACTGCGAACTTAAAAAACTGACCAACTTCTGGGCATCAATTGTAACCGCACTTTTATGAATACGAGCCAAACATGAGGCTTTTGAAAGTAATTTTTCTTTAACTAAATCAAAATGCTGGCTATCGAAATAGCTACTGGGTGTTGAGACTTCTAGCCACTGTAACCAATCTTGGAGTTCAGCATCTGAGCTTGGTTCCATCATCTGCTTAGAAATTTCACCAACATCTATGCTATAGAGCGACACTGGCAACTTTTTAACTAAAATATGGCCATCAAAAACTTCAATCGCAAACCCTAAAATTGCCAACCAAGTTTCACGCTGCTGCAATGCTTCCAGCGCCGCTTTATCTAACTTGATGCGCACGGGTAACAACAGCGCTTTGCCTTGCAGTGTGCCATCTTGCTCAATTTGCATTTGCCAATATGGCAACAGCCCCAGCCTACAATCACCAAACAACAACTGATTGTCTTGCTCAAGCATGACTTTGCCTTGCGGCAACAACATCCAGCTAGATTTACTGGCTGATATCGGGACACTACTTGCTTCACTTGACGGTAATGCAGCTTCTTCAATTTGATCGAAGTGTTGCACCGCCATAATTACTTCGACCGCCACCTAAGGCTACTCTTGAAGCCTCAGTGCGTTCGCCGAAGGTACTTGGAGCCGAATAGGCCTGTGGTTGCGTTTCGGGCTGTAAGGTTGAACGGTAACTTTGATGATAGGTTTCATCTACCTGTTCTTGGGGCGTAAATAATGGCGATGCGATATCAGGTGCTTGAGTCTCGGTCTCGCTTGCACAAGGTAAATCAATTTGCTCCGTCGCGACCTGCTTTATTGCTTGTACGATAAAGTCGTGAACCAAGCGCGCTTGATGGAAGCGAACTTCGTGTTTCGCGGGATGGACATTAACGTCAACTTGTCTCGGATCTAACTCAAGATATATGACAAAACCGGGAAGCTCTTCATGCCCGATTGATTCATCAAATGCTTGGCGAATAGCATGCAAGATGAGCTTATCTCGCATCATACGACCATTCACGTAGGTATATTGTGTGCCGTTGTTGACCCCTGCAGGTAACACCCAACCGAATAACCTCAGTCCCTCATGCCCTGAGTCGATAAAGCTTGCTTGCTGTAAGAATGCTTTACCACAAACTTGCGCAACTCGCTCAACCCCTTTTTCAATAGTGCGAGGGCGATATTGGCGAACCACCTTTTGGTTATGAGTGAGCGTGATGGCAACATCAAAACGACTCAATGCAATACGCTTAACCAGCTCATCGATATGGCTAAACTCAGTTTTTTCAGTACGTAGAAATTTCCTGCGCGCAGGCGTGTTGAAAAACAGATCTTTGACTTCAATGGTGGTACCGTCTGGGTGCGCGGTAGGTTGAACCTGCACAGCCATATCTCGCCCTTCGGCGAAAGCCTGCCAAGCAGTTTCTTGCGCTTGAGGTTTAGAGCTCAGAGTCAGTCGCGATACTGAACTGATGGATGCCAGCGCCTCACCTCGAAAGCCAAGCGAAGCAATACACTCCAGATCATCCAAGCTTTTCAGTTTACTTGTCGCGTGGCGAGAAAGCGCCAACATCAGCTCATCTTTAACAATGCCAATACCATTATCACGGATCCGAATAAGCTTGTGTCCTCCACGCTCAATATCTATTTGAATGCGCGTCGCACCAGCATCAATACTGTTTTCCACCAGCTCTTTCACAACGGACGCTGGCCGCTCCACCACCTCACCGGCTGCGATTTGGTTGGCTAACCGAGCTGGAAGTATTTCTATCGTCATCATTTACGCTTTTGGAATAGTTAAGACTTGCCCAATAAACAAGGTATTGTTTTTCAGGTTATTTGCTTTTTTCAATTCACTGACCGTAATGCCATAACGGCTAGCCAGCACACTCAATGACTCGCCACTTTTTACTTTATGCGTTACCGGCTTATTGGATTGCATACGCGCAAATAGCGAGTTATCCGGTGGATTTTTTTCATAATAGCCTTTTATCGAACTAAAAATAGCCCGAGCTAAACGCTCTTGGTAATGCGGAGACATTAATAGTTTTTCTTCTTGAGGGTTTGAAATAAAGCCAGTTTCCACCAGAATAGAAGGTATATCTGGTGATTTTAGTACCCCAAAGTTTGCAGCTTGCGGCCTGCTTTTGTGCATTTTTGCCACTTTTTTCAGCTCTTTGACGACTTCTTCTGCGACCTGAAACCCAGTTTTCATCGAATGTTCCATCGACATATCAAGTAGCGCTTTGGCTAAATATTTTTCGTTGGCCGTATCTTTAATTAAATCGGCAGCCCCACCTAATAACTGTGAGTGTTTTTCTTTGTCTTCTAGCCACTTACCTATTTCAGAATTTGCTCTGCGCAGTGATAACACCCAGACCGACGCACCGCGTGGTTGAGGGCTGGTGAAGGCGTCTGCGTGAATAGACACAAAGAAATCCGCTTTTCTTTCGCGCGCTCTTGCGGTTCTCGTATTCAACTTAAGGTAATAATCGCCAGTACGAATAAGCTTTGCGCTCATCCCCGGCTGGCTATCGACTAAGCGTGCTAAACGCTTCGCAATTTGAATGGTTACGAGCTTTTCATAAGTACCTGAAGGTCCAATGGAACCCGGATCTTCACCGCCATGACCCGCATCGATGGCGATGACAATATCTCTGTCTTGCGCCAGTGTTTTTCGTGGCGTGGCAGTTTTTGTATCGTCATAAGCGCTCATCTGCTTACCATACAAATCAACGACTAGTCGGTTTTTATACGGACCGGTTGGTGCTAACGCAAAGATTTTTGGCGTAGCGCTGCGACTTAGCTCCACAACAATCCGTGCAGAATTGCTATTCTTCGGCTTGCTGTGACGCACTTTCTTTACAACGCGATGTTCGTCAGGAATACTCGGAAAGTCTTTTTGTTGCTTAGTGTTTTCAAGGTCGATCACTAAGCGCAGCGGATTTTTCAGCACAAAATAGCTGTAATCCGGCTTATCGCTCATATCAAAAACAATACGAGTGCTTTCTGGAGAGGGCCAAACACGCACACTTTCGATGGCGTTTTGGGCAATGCTGTGCATGCTCGTTAAGAGCATGCAGATAAAAATGAAAATATAACTGATAGTCGGCTGATTACGCATAATCTTGTAATTGTTTTAATAGTGCCTCGCCGCGGCTAGACTTGGCCTCAAGTGTAATTTGACGGCCATCACCAGCATACTGCATTGTGACGTCTATATCTGGGTTTGGAATAAAGCCTTCACCTTTTTCAGGCCACTCAACAACACAGATAGCATTACTTTCAAAGTAATCCCGGATCCCCATGTATTCGAGCTCTTCAGGCGAACCTAATCGATATAAATCAAAATGATATATTGAGACATCATCCAGTTCATAAGGTTCAACTAAGGTATAAGTTGGACTTTTTACCTTACCTGAATGACCAAGGCTTTGCACAATACCGCGAGTGAGCGTGGTTTTACCTGCGCCTAAATCACCGTGTAAAAAAAGTACCGCACCTTGACGAATAACATTGGCAATTTTATTACCCATGGCAACTGTTGCTGGCTCATCAGCCAAATCGAATTTCATATGACCTGTCGTCACCCTAAAATACCTCGAATATGTTCGAATAAATCCCCGGCCAACATACCTTTTTCGCCATCTTGGGCGGCCTGCTCGACAGCTAAACCATGAATATACACGGCTAGGTTTGTTGCAGCAAATGCTTCCACCCCTTGGGCAATTAAACCGCCTATGATACCAGATAAAACATCGCCCATCCCAGCACTCGCCATTCCAGCACAGCCTGAACGATTAATATTTATCCGCTCACCTTCAGATATCAAACTGCCCGGCCCTTTTAGTACCGTAACGGCGCCATATTCATGGCTAATTTTTTTAGCCACCGCGAAGCGGTCATTTTCATTTAGCGATGCCTCTAAGTGACTTAATAATCGTCTTGCTTCACCAAGGTGAGGCGTTAACACCCAGTTTGATTTTCGTCTCGGAGCATACGCTAAACAATTGAGTCCATCAGCATCTACAACCATCGGCAATTCAGTTACCATCGCACAGTTGAAAAGTGCTTTGGCCCAAGCGTCTTGACCAAGACCGGGACCAAGCACTATCACACTGGCTTTTTTCATCAGTGACGATAACTCATTCGCACTCTCAACACCGTGCACCATTAATTCAAAGCGCCCCTGTAAGACGCTCGCGATATTATCAGGATGAGTCGCTACCGATACAAGGCCTGCCCCTGCTCGCAGAGCGGCTTCTGCTGCCAATCGAATTGCCCCAGCCATACCACGATTACCGCCAATAAGTAACACATGACCATGTGCATTTTTATAGCTATCTAGTGCTCGCAGTGGCCTTGCTGCCATGAACGTTTGATGATTTAAGTAATTAGATGTTGGCGTTACTAGAGTTTTGAATGCTTCACCAACATCCAAGTCGGCTAACAATAACGTTCCTACAAAACGCTTAGCTGAGCCGCTAAGTAAGCCCTGTTTTAATGCGATAAAGGTAATGGTTTCGGTAGCTAAAAATGCACTAGATGCAACTTCTCCTGTTGTGGCATTTATACCGCTCGGTACATCAAGTGCCAACCTAGTAACCGGCAGTTTATTTATTCTGTCAAAACAAAGGCAAACATGCTCAGGCAACTCACCTCTAAAACCGGTGCCGAACACACCATCAACCACAACCGAAAACTGACTTAACTCTGCATCGTTTAAAGAAAAAACCAATGCACCTTGGTATTGAGAAAATGCCTGCTGCGCATCGCCCGTTAAGCTTTCGGGTGCAAATAACGCAAACACGGTGACGGAAAACCCAGCCTGCTGACATAATTGAGCGACGACAAAACCGTCTCCTGCATTATTGCCTTTACCTGTGATAATTAAGACATGGCTGGATTTGGGCTGGCTGTTTTCAATAAAGCGAAATGCAGCGGTCCCAGCTCGTTGCATTAAGGTACTTAGATCAGTGCCTGATAACTTAGCGGCTTTTGCTTCATATTGCTGCACTTGTTGGGCTGAATAAGCAAATTGTGGTAAATTGTCCGTGTATTCATTAGCCATTATTTCTTCCCGTGACGACCGATAATATCAATTATAGTGAACTTGCAGCACAAATTAAGCAATGGGGCCAAGAACTTGGCTTTGCAGAAGTCGGTATAACCGACATTGATTTACGCGAGCATGAAGCGCAACTTCAGCGCTGGTTAGACGCAGGCTATCATGGTGAAATGGCGTATATGGCGGCGCATGGAATGAAGCGTGCCCGCCCCGCTGAGCTGGTTCCTGGCACTCAGCGCATTATTTCGGTGAAAATGAACTACCTGCCACCCGATGCCAGCTTTGCCAGAGCGCTTGGTAACAAAACCACCGCCTACATCTCTCGTTATGCATTAGGTCGAGACTATCATAAAGTAATGCGCAACAAGCTAAAGCAGCTCGGACAAAAGATTGAGCAAGAAGTCGGCACGTTAGGGTTTCGTCCTTTTGTCGATTCAGCCCCTGTACTAGAGCGACAAATTGCAGAAAAAGCAGGACTTGGCTGGCGTGGAAAAAACAGTCTAGTGATTAATAAGCAGGCGGGTTCTTGGTTTTTCTTGGGTGAGCTGTTTGTTGATATTCCTCTTCCCATTGATAAACCAAACCAAGAAGAAGGTTGCGGCCGTTGTACCGCCTGCCTAACTTTATGCCCCACCGGCGCCATCGTAGAACCTTATGTCGTCGATGCGAGACGCTGTATTTCTTATCTCACTATAGAGCTTCAAGGCGCTATCCCAGAGGAATTTAGGGCAAAAATGGGGAATCGGATATACGGTTGTGATGATTGCCAGTTAGTCTGCCCATGGAATCGCTATGGTCAAATAACGGAAGAAGCCGACTTTTTGCCGCGAACTCAACTTAAAGATCAGCAATTATTGAGCTTATTTGCTTGGGATGAAGCAACATTTTTGAAAAATACCGAAGGTAGCCCCATTCGCCGGATTGGACATGAACGTTGGCTGCGAAACTTAGCCGTTGGCCTTGGCAATGCACAATACGATGAAGCTATCGTTATAGCACTGGAAGATAAGCGTCAGAGTGCAACTCCCCTTGTTATCGAGCATATCGACTGGGCGTTGGAGCAACAAAGACAAAAGTCAGACCAACATGAACGCAAGAAAGCAAGGCTGATCCGCATTATTGAAAAGGGCTTGCCACGAGACGCTTAGCGGATTTGTCGCGATAAAGAAGTCGCGCTAAAGCACGACCTACGGTCAAATAAGTTGAGAGAATCACGATAAAAAAGCTGCGCTATAAAAGCTAAAGAAGTCGCGCTAAAGCGCGACCTACGGCGGTATTGGAAAGTAGGGTTGCTATTCTGAGCGTCGCGAGAGTAGTTTTAAGTCTTCTTCAATATCATGGAAAGCAGTTTTCACTTCTCGCACACTTTCTTCCCGTGCGACTGAGCTTTGAATCGCTTTATCGACGTTTTGATAGATAAACATCTCCTGATCTTCGTCTAGACCCATTGTCGGAATGCGCTCTTCAAATAACTCTTGTAATGAACGGAACACTTTTTCGTTTTCTTGACGATTTCTATCAAGCAGCGACACCATGCTATTAAATTTACCTTGCACCATCTTTATCGCTTCTTCCAAATCTTCGTGTTGCTGTACCAGCTTGCGTTTAGTGGAAATAGCAATTAACTGTTGCTCCGTTACACTGGCAATAAAGCAAATATGATCCCGCAATCTACCGTGTTTATCAGGATCGTCTCCCGGCATATTGAGGATTAAAATACTCAAAAATGGATAGTTAACCAATATGCGGTTAGTAAATTCATGTAATCGCCCTTTGGTGTGTAAGATCTCAAATAATTCAATGACGATAGGTGAGCAAATTCCCGTAGTTGCAAAGTGATGCTTTTGTCCCTCAAGCCGAACCTCAACATTACAATTAAGTCCCAGTCCCTTTAGACATTGACATAAAGCTTCCGCCAGTCGTGGGATTGTTTCTATTTCACCGATTTGCTCGATGTAGGTAACGATTTGCCCCATTTCACTGCTATTAGCCATGGCGCTAAATGCTGTGGAGGTTGCATCTTCAATTTGCTGAGCCAGAATATCTTTTTCTAGTAGCATTTGATTCAAGTGCGTGAGCTTGGCTTTTAGTTCACCTTGGCCAAATGGCTTAACAATATAATCTTCAGCTCCCATTGAGTAGCCTTCCATGCGCTCTTCAACAGAGCCCCTTGCCGACACAAACATAACGATAATATGCTGTGTGTTTGGATTGGCTTTAATCGCCTTACATACCTCATAACCGCTCATTTTTGGCATGCTTACATCAAGTAAAATAACTTGAGGGTCAAAGTCTTCGACTACAGCTAGACATTCATGACCGCTTTCAACGGTTTTTAACTCAAAGTCTAAGTCTTCTAGAATCTCTTCAATGATTTCTAGATTAAATGGTTCGTCGTCAACTGCTAAGATTCTACGTAAAGCCATAAATGAATATCCTTCGTCGATTCACAATGGGAAAGGCACTGTGGGGAAAATACGGTAACTTAAGACCAGTGCTTCAACAGCTCCCAATCAGATTGTATTAGTACAAGCTCTATCATTATTTATAGACGCTTACTCAACGCCTTTCCAATTACCACAATTACACCGCGTTACTTTCAAGGTGCTCTGTTAACGGCAGGCTCACATTGATACATGCTCCGCCCTCAGGATTATTCTCGGCGTAAATCTGCCCTTTATGCAGTAAAATAAATTCCTTACAAATAGCAAGACCTAAACCCGTGCCGCCAGCACCACTGTCTGTTTTACTGCTTTGCACAAACTTGGCAAAGATCTGTTCCAATTCGTCATCCGGAATACCAACCCCTTGATCGGCAATCTTGATATGAATATCTTGATCTTTACAGCTTAACAGTACACTCACCTCACTACCCTCCGGGCTAAACTTGAGCGCATTACCCAATAAGTTTCTGATCACTTGATTCATTTGCTCCGGATCGCAAAAGGTCATCACGCCTTGAGCGGGCTTTTCGAAACGGATTTTTATCTTTTTCTCAAGCGCAGTGCCTGATACATCTTCAATACCGCTTTGGATCACATTAACGAGGTTGTGAAAGCTTGGGTTAAATGGAAACCGACCTGCGTCTAACTTTGATAAATCAAGCAGATTGTTAAGCAATACCAATAGACGCTCACCACTGGTTTCGATACGAGATAAATACTTTTTGAGCTTGTCCGCCGGCACTTCAGGAGCCGTTAGCTTATCTAAACCGAAACGTGCAAAACTTAATATAGAGTGCATTGGTGTACGCAACTCATGGGACATATTGGCTAAAAATTCAGATTTCGAGAGGTTGGCCGCTTCCGCTGCCTCTTTGGCTTTTTGTAACTGTGCCGTTCGAGCTTGCACTTCAAACTCTAGCAACTCTTTGGTTTCTTCTAGTACTTCTTGCTGCTCTTTAAGCTTTGAGACATTTTTAAAAATGACCGCAAATGCCATATCACCGTGATGATCGATTTCGTTAAACGTTCCCATCAAAGGAATACTGCGTTCACCCGCTTTTGGCAGACTCAGCTCACAGTTAAAATGCTTTAACATACCAACATGCTTCATCAAATCGCGTAATTGCGACACGGATATTTCATCAAATAGCTCAAAAATAGAGAGTGGCTGTAGCTCTTCTTCCGTCAGCTCAAACAATTCGCAACACGCGTCATTTGCTTCAATAATATGGCCTTGACGGTTGAACAGCATAATAGGATCCGGGGTATGTTTATAAATCACACGCAACAGACTATCGCGTTCAATTAAGGCATCGACCGTATCCTGTAGGCGCTCAACCAACTCTTGGTTATGGCGTCTTAAGAGCTCTGTTTGCCATAATTTATGTAGGCTTTGTAATAAATCGCTCTCATCAAACGGTTTAATCAGAATGTCCTCAACCCCTTGACGCACGGCTTCTAACATATCCACTTGATTAACCCGAGAAGTCATCAATAAGCAGCGGCAATTGTGATGCACTTGACGAACTTTATTAAACACATCTAAGCCTGTGTCTTTTTCTAGATTAAAGTCACAAATAAGGAGATCAACAGGGTGTCGCTCGGCAACTTGCATCGCTTCATCAAGCGTCGTCGCGGTCGTCACCGCAAGCTGTGCTCCGCGTAGACCGTTAGCTAAGGTCTCTAGGCGAGGCGTATGATGGTCAACCAGCAACACTTTGGGCAGCACTAAGGTATTAGTAGAACCAATTTCCAGTAGGCGCTCAAGTAAGCCAGTAATATCTTTATTGGCAAAGAAAGGATAGATCACAATGCCATTTGGCAAGGCCCGGTTGATTTCACTGAAAGATTTTAAGTGCTCGGCATTATCGGGTTTAGGTGCCAGCAACACTAACTTATCATGATTCCTCAGTTGATATAACGCTTGGAGCTTACTGGCGGGCACCCCATGAGCAATAACAACAACATCAAACTTATCAAAATCGAGATTTGCTTCCAGACTCCGGTAATGCACATGCTCTACCTCACCACCGAGTAACTCAAATAATACCTTTACTCGCATCGCTTGCACACTGCTGCTGTCAATAATCAGCACTCGATTCGTCATAACCAGATCCTTTACCGATAATTCTGAGATCCAGTTTAGTAGAAGAATTACAAGACGCTAAAAAATAGCACTATTTTGATATGTTTGACGCCACACCTAAATTCACATAGCGAAAAAATTCAAACCGCAAAGGCTAACGGCGTATAAAGCTATGCGAGAGACTTGCCCAAAATCGTCAAGCTATAGCGATTACCATCCATAACCGCGACATTGGGTAATTCTCCCCACTTTTTATAACCGTGCTTTTCAAACAAGCGGATACTGGGGAGATTATGAGAAAAAATAAAGCCAAGTAACGTTGTAATAAACAGGGTCGGCGCTTGCTGCTCTGCAAAATCCATGAGTTTACTACCTAACCCTTGGCCTTGTGCCGCTTTTGCAAGATAGATACTCACCTCAGCCGTACCATCGTAGGCAGGACGTCCATAAAAGCTGCTAAAGCTTATCCATGCAACTACCTCATCCGCCTGCTCTACCACATAAATTGGGCGATTTTGCGTATGTGCGGCGAACCAGCTTTGCTTTTGTGCTACGCTTACGGGCTCCGTATCCGCTGTGACTTGGCGGCTCGGTATCGTTTCGTTGTAAATGGCAACAATGGCGCAAAGGTCATGCGGTTTAGCGAGTCTAATATTCATGAAAGCTGATCAAGGTAGCGAATATTTTCGTATCATAAGAGATAACATAAATAAAAGGAAAGCACTGATGATAAAAAGTCTTTCGATTCTGAGCTTAGCGCTTGGTTTCCTAATCTCGAGTAACACGTATGCAAAG
The DNA here is from genome assembly GCF_000238315.3 of Pseudoalteromonas piscicida. Classification (NCBI taxonomy): domain Bacteria; kingdom Pseudomonadati; phylum Pseudomonadota; class Gammaproteobacteria; order Alteromonadales; family Pseudoalteromonadaceae; genus Pseudoalteromonas; species Pseudoalteromonas piscicida. The sequence goes on along the minus strand of NZ_CP011924.1, from coordinate 4,065,137 downwards.
ACATCCAGCTGTGATGATTTTACCAATGTTGAGCTGCGAAAACTGCGTTCTGATGACTCACTTAATCTATGTGAATTTAAAGACAAACCGCTTCTCATCGTAAATACAGCCAGCAACTGTGGATTTACCGGACAGTTTGAAGGGCTTGAGCAACTACATCAAAAATATCAAGATAAAGGTCTTGTTGTTCTTGGTTTTCCCTCTGATGACTTTTTTCAAGAAGAAGACGACGAAAAGGAAACTGCAAAAGTATGCTTTATCAACTACGGTGTAACCTTCAATATGTTTGCGACATCGGAAGTTAGAGGCTCGGATGCCAACCCCATTTTCCAACATTTGAATGAAGTAACAAGTTCTCCAAATTGGAATTTTTACAAATACTTAGTGTCAGCTGATCGGAAGACAATTAAGCGTTTTAACAGTCGCACAAAACCTATGTCTGACGAGCTTACTAGCGAAATTGAAAAACTCTTGCCTAGATAAGCTGATTTTTTAACGTACCTAGATTAGAATAAAGTATGAATAATAAATAATCATCGGAGAAATTATGGCAATCGCTAGTGCAAGACACATCCTAGTAGATAGTGAAGCGCAATGCATGGAGCTCAAAGAACGCATTGCAGCAGGGGAAGATTTCGCAGAAATCGCAAAGCAGTACTCCAATTGCCCGTCGGGCCAAGATGGTGGTGCGCTAGGTGAGTTCGGACCAGGCATGATGGTGCCTGAATTCGATAAAGTGGTTTTTTCAGCCCCAATCAATCAAGTACAAGGGCCAGTGCAAACGCAGTTTGGTTTTCACTTGCTTGAGGTAACCAGTCGTAGCGATTAATTCGCTTGCGAAAAGTTAATCACTTCGCCATCATTCCTTAATACCAACTCGCTACATTTACTAAATGAGCGAAAAGATACTTAGTTGAAGGAATGATGGCATGAAACTTATCGGTTCGAACACCAGTCCATACGCCCGTCGAATTAGAATGTGGGCCGCGGCTAAACAGCTCCCAATGAGCTACCAGCATATAGATATATTTTCCGAAGCAGGCCATGACGAACTTATTCGCCATAATCCTGCCCGTAAGATCCCATTTTTAATTGACGATGCACAACTTATTTGTGATTCCAATCTGATTGTTCGCTATCTCCGTGAAAAACATCAACTTCCATTTCCCAGTTGGGATCAAGAAAATTGGCTGATCCTTATTAATGCCTGTAATGATTCTTTGGTAGAACTGTTACTTAGTAAGCGCTCTGGTTTCGATATTGAACAAGATAAACTATTTTTTAATCTACAGCGGGAACGAATTGGTCATACCCTGCACTATCTCAATGAAGAGTGTGTGACAGAAGAGTTTTTACACTGTGATTATCTCCAAATCAGTTTATACTGCCTTATTGATTAGGTTCTATTTAGAGAGCTCGTCGACCTGAGCGATTACACCAACCTAATGGCATTTCATGGCCGTTGGCAAAGCCAAGCAATCGCCCAGCAAACTGATCCACGAAATTGAGAACACCTATGATGAATGAAGAAGAAATTGGCTCAGAAGTCAGTGAGTTTATTGAGCAAGTAAAAAATACTGAAAGCGTTTGGGCACTTAGCTCTGATGACGGTGGCATGGTTGTGGTTGACTCTAACCAGTTTGACGAGACAGATGTGTTATTGCTGTGGGATAGTGAAGAAAAAGCGCAAGCTCAATGTCGCGACGAGTGGAGTGAGTTTTCACCGATGAGTATTGATGTTGAAAGTTTTCTTGACGAATGGGTACTCGACCTAAAAGAAGATGATGCACTCGTTGGTCTAAACTGGAATGATGACAACGTTTGTGTTGAAATCGAGCCCGTTGGTCTTGCTAGACTACTTGTCGATATCGAATAAAAGCACACCGCATCAAAGTGACACTCACCCCTTGTGAGTGTCGCTATTCACCCGGCTTTGACACCAAAGCAATTAAAGTCCCTTCAATGGCTCTTACATAAGCTTGTGTTACTCTGCCCTTTTGGTTTGGTGAGCTTAATGGCTCTGCCCCAGCGGCTACCGCCTTATCATAGCATTCAGGGACATTTTCACAGCTGATGGTAATTTCAAACCCAAGTGCAGGCTGTTTAGGATGGCAACGAATATAGTCTTGCCTAAACTGTGATTGGGCTAATGGGTGACTGGCAAAGGCGAGTTTCACTTCTCCTGTGTCTAACTCACCATAATCCCCTTCATCGGTCATATCAAAAGTGCTCAAGCCAAATGCTTGATAGTAAAAATCCAGCACTTCCTCAACACTTTCTACATAAATCACCGTTTTAGCAAACACCTAAGCCTCACTATCAATAAAACCTAATGTAACTATCTATAACTTAAGCACAAATGTTGGGCAAGGTAAAACAAAGTAAGAGCGTTCAGGGGTTAAATATAGTCGGTGGTGTAAACAGAAGTTGGTAGGATAGGTGTGGAACTTATGTTTAGCTCGACACACTAACCAAATGGTGTCGAGCTAAAATTCTCGCAAAAAGCCTTACGACTTATTGCGATTTTCTTTTGCGAATGCGCGAAGCTTACGCTTTTGCGATAACGTCATTTTGTTTGAACGACCAGCGTACGGGTTATCCCCTTCGCGGAATTCAATCTTAATCGGCGTACCCATTACATTAAGCGCTTTACGATAGTAGTTCATCAAATAGCGCTTATAGCTATCTGGCAGTTCGTGCACCATATTGCCGTGGATAACAATACGCGGCGGGTTATAACCACCTGCGTGTGCGTACTTAAGCTTCACACGGCGTCCACGAACTAGTGGTGGCTGGTGATCCGCTTGAGCCATATCCATAATACGACGTAACATTGCCGTACTTACTCGCTTAGTCGCGGATTCATAAGCTTCGTCAATCGACTCAAACAAGTGACCAACACCTGTACCATGTAATGCGCTGATAAAGTGCAGACGAGCAAAATCAACAAAGCCCAGTCGTCTGTCTAGCTCAGTTTTGATACGCTCTTTGACATAATCATCAAGACCATCCCATTTGTTTACCGCAATAACCAACGAGCGACCCGCATTTAGCGCAAAACCAAGTAGGCTCAAGTCTTGATCTGAGATCCCCTCGCGCGCGTCTACAACGAGCAATACCACGTTGGCATCTTCAATCGCTTGTAGTGTTTTGATAACCGAGAATTTCTCTACGACATCGCTGACTTTCTTACGCTTACGTACACCGGCGGTGTCGATTAACACGTACTCTTTATCATTGCGCGTCATCGGAATGTAAATTGAGTCACGCGTCGTACCCGGCATATCGTAAACGATAACGCGGTCTTCACCTAAAATACGGTTAGTTAGTGTTGACTTACCTACATTTGGACGACCGATAATCGCGAGTTTAACAGGCTTGTCTTCAAAACCTGTTTTGCCGTCTTCGGCTTCTTCACCTTCAAGGTAAAGCTCAGCGATATCTTCATCGTCATTCTCAAGCTCTTCATCTTGAGCCGTAAGCTCAGCGATAATCGGTTGTAGCGTCAACTCTAATAATTGAGTAACACCACGACCGTGCGCGGCGGCGATCTGTTGAACGTCACCGAGCGCTAGCTGATAAAACTCAGCACAATTGGAGTCAGCATCAATGCCATCCGTTTTATTGGCGACAACAAAGCAATTCTTCTGTTGTTTACGAAGGTGCTGCGCGATAGCTTGATCAGCAACCGTCATACCTGCGCGCGCATCCACCAAAAATAGCACAATATCCGCTTCTTCAATTGCAAGCAGCGACTGCTCGGCCATTTCAGTTTCAATGCCTTCTTCAGAGCCATCGATACCACCCGTGTCTACCACAATAAACTCGTAGCCTTCATAGTTTGCTTGGCCGTATTTACGGTCGCGAGTCAGACCCGGAAAGTCAGCAACTAACGCGTCACGAGTACGTGTTAAACGATTAAACAGTGTGGATTTACCCACATTAGGTCGCCCAACCAGAGCGATCACAGGAAGCATAGACTACCTCTTTTAAAAACAACAAAAGGCTTCGCAAAAGCGAAGCCCCATAAAATATCCAAAAATTCAGAAAGTTACTGCGGAATTTGAACTGCGCTAAGCTCACCATCACGCGTGTAAACAAATACTTTGCCATCAACCACAATCGGTTCGACGAAAAAACCTGAACTATCAAACTCAGTACGCGATACCAACTCACCAGAGCTCTTATCTAGCCAGTGTAAGTTACCTTCCTGATCGCCAACCACTACGTAGTTGCCAGCAACCGTTGGAGCGGTTAAATACCAACCGCGCAGAGCTGGTTGTGTCCAACGTTCAATACCTGAGTTTTTGTCTAGTGCGTACAGTACGCCATCGCTATCAACCAAATAAATTACGTCAAGATCGAGTGTGAGGTCTCGGTAACTACTGTACTCACGATCCCACACCACATTGCCGCTGCGCACATCAATGGCGACTAGTTTACCATTATAGGCGATAGAATACACATATGCGCCGCTTACAACGGGTTTAGTATCAACATCAACTAAACGTTCAAACTCAGAGGCCCCTTTTGCAATTGCAACATCCGAGCTCCATGCGGTAAAACCGTTTTCAGCGATAAGTGCTGTTAACTTACCACTTTCTTCGCCAACTAATACGCCACCATTCGCGCTGGTCGGTGAGCTTAGGCCTCGTAATGTCAGCGCAGGGACTTCTTGCTCATAGTGCCAGCGCTCTTCACCTGTATCAGGGTGTAGCGCAACCAGCTTGCCAGAACCTAAGTTAACGTAAAGAAGACCATCGCCTGCAGCTGGCGCAGAAAGCGCTTCACCCGGTACCGACTTACGCCAAACTATTTCGCCGGTTTCACGGTCAAGCGCAAAAACCTGTCCGTGCTCAGAGCCAACATACAGTTTGCCATAAGCTTGTGTGATCCCACCTGACAGCTTCGCACTGTCATTGTCTTCCCATGGCCAAAAGTTCTTATTCTCACGAACATCAACTCGCCACTTTTCTTTACCTGTTTCAGTATCAAACGCTGTCACTATACCTTCACGGGCAGCGGCAAAAACAGTGTTCTGGTAGCTTACAGGAGATAAGCGCGAAAAGTAGTGCTCAACCCCGTCACCAATCCCTTCTTGCCAAACAACAGTGGCGTCGAATTGATTGTTGATCTCAGGGAGTTTTAACTCTTCTTCATCATCACTAGAAGAACAACCAGCGGTGAGTGCTGCAACACATAAAGCCAATGAGGCCATCGTTAACTTCTTCATGGCAACTCCTTAAACCGTTGTCTTTTGTGCAAGATCATCCAGTTTAATTTGCAGCATAGGGTTGCTATTGCCTTCCGCCGCTTCTAATGCCGATTGATAAGCACTACGTGCTTTATCTTTATCGCCTTGAGCAAGGTAAATATCACCTTGGATCTCAGCAAGCTGTGCCTTAAACGCTTCTGGCATAGGCTTAGCCAGTGTTGCAAGTGCTTGTTCGTATTGAGACTGAGACGCTTGTACACGTGCAAGTCTTAATAAAGCCGTTGCTTTTAGTTCAGCGTTGGCAACATTGTCAGCCGCCCAAGTTAGCTTCTCGGCAGCTAGCTTAAGATCATCTTTGTCAATTGCCTCTTTAGCAGCAACGAAAGCCGCTAACACGGCGTAGTTAGAATCTGCATTTGCAGCAACAAAGGCGTCGCTTTTTGCTAGTATATCGTCACTTTCAACAACCTGAGTGTATGCTTCCGATGCCGCTTCTGCGCTATCGATCTGGCTTTGGTTATACGCTTTCCAGCCATACAGACCACCTAAACCAAGCACGGCACCGACCACAATCGTTGTACCATTTTCACGGAAAAATCGTTTTATTGCTTCTGCTTGTTGTTCTTCTGTTGAATAAATTTCCATTCTAACCTCTTAGCTTACCAGCTCTGCTAACAGCGTTTTTACTTCTGCAAGTGGTAAGGTGATTTGTTCTTTCTCTTCACGCAGATACTTCACTGTCACTTTGCCTTCAGCGAGTTCATCTTCGCCTAGCACTAGCGCAATAACAGCATCGCTTTTATCTGCACGTTTAAATTGTTTCTTGAAGTTGCCACCGCCACAATGAACCATCACGCGAAGGCCAGCAATATCATCTCGTAATTGCTGTGCAACCACAGGGGCTTGAATAGCCGCTTTGTCACCCATCGCAACTACATATACGTCAGCATTGCGACGAATATCACCCACACATTCCAGCGTTTGTAGCATCAACACTAAACGCTCGATACCCATAGCAAAACCAACGGCTGGCGTTGCTTTGCCGCCAAGCTGCTCAACCAAGCCATCGTAGCGACCGCCAGCACATACTGTACCTTGAGAACCTAAGCTTGTTGTCACCCACTCAAATACAGTGCGGTTGTAGTAATCTAGGCCTCGTACCAGTTTTTCATTAACTTGGTATTCGACGCCAGCTGCGTCTAAACGTTCACACAAATTAGCAAAATGTTCGCGTGATTCCTGATCTAAGTGTTCAGAAAGCTTAGGTGCATCAACAAGTACAGCTTGCACCTCTGGGTTTTTGCTATCTAACACGCGCAGTGGGTTGCTATACATACGGCGCAAACTGTCTTCGTCAAGCGCTTCTTTGTGTTGCTCCAGATATGCAATCAGAGCATCGCGATATTCAGCACGCGCTTCATTTGACCCCAAAGAATTGAGCTCAAGCTTTACATGGTCTTGAATACCAAATTGCTGCCATAAGCGCGCCGTCATTAGGATCACTTCAGCATCAATATCTGGTGTTGCCATACCAAAAGTTTCAACACCAAATTGATGGAATTGACGGTAACGGCCTTTTTGCGGTCTTTCGTGGCGGAACATCGGCCCCATGTACCAAAGGCGTTGCTCTTGGTTGTATAACAAACCATTTTGATTTCCCGCTCGTACGCACACAGCAGTACCTTCCGGACGTAGCGTTAAGCTATCGCCATTGCGGTCATCAAAGGTATACATCTCTTTTTCAACGATATCGGTCACTTCACCGATAGAGCGTTTAAACAGATCGGTCGACTCAACGATTGGAAAACGGATCTCTTGGTAGCCAAATGCCGCTACAGTCTCTCTTAATACCGATTCTACTTTCTGCCAGACTTGCGTGTCACCTGGCAGACAATCATTCATTCCACGGATTGCCTGAAGTTGTTTAGTCACTGAAAACCCTAACTTAAATTTGTCACCAATCGATTTAATGCTGCTTGAGTCTTTGACTAAATGCGCTCAAACAGCCTCATCGCATTGGTTTTATTTCTTTAATGCCATTTATCGTCGTGCAGTTTAGCACGCCGTGAGAAAGCGCGAAAATTCGCTTATCTTAACGATTACGCAGGTGTCAGTCGATGATTTTTACATCGATTTTTTCTTCACTTTCTTTTTTCTCTACATATTCTCGGATCTGAGACTCTAATTGAGCGACGATATCATCATTATCAATCCGTGTTTTTTGGCGCTCGCCATTGATATAAAGACCTGAGCGACGATTTGCGCCAGCAAGGCCCAAGTCACTGACAAGTGCTTCACCAGGACCATTTACCACGCAGCCAATCACAGACACCGAAATTGGTGTGACGATATCTTCTAATCGCTCTTCCAGCTGATTCATTGTATTCACTACATCAAACTCTTGGCGTGAACAACTTGGGCAAGCAATAAAATTGATGCCGCGCGAACGAATTCGCAGTGACTTTAGAATATCAAAACCCACTTTGATTTCTTGCACCGGATCGGCCGCAAGTGAAACACGTAATGTATCACCAATCCCTTCAGCAAGTAACATCCCTAGACCAACTGCCGATTTAACCGAACCGGCTCTAAAACCACCCGCCTCGGTGATCCCAAGGTGCAGAGGTTGATCAATTTCTTTTGCCAATAAACGATAAGCGCCAACGGCCAAAAACACGTCGGAAGCTTTTACCGAGACTTTAAACTGATCAAAGTTATGGCGCTGAAGAATTTCGACATGTCGCATCGCAGACTCAAGCAAGGCCTCAGGTGTTGGTTCACCATACTTTTCTTGCAAATCGCGCTCTAGTGAGCCGCCATTCACGCCAATACGAATTGGAATGTTGTGCTCACCCGCCGCGTCAATCACTGCACGAATACGATCTTCACTGCCAATATTCCCAGGGTTTATCCGCAAGCAGTCGGCGCCATACTTAGCCACTTGTAATGCAATACGATAATCGAAGTGAATATCCGTGACGAGTGGAATATCCACTTGCTCTTTAATGCTTTTGAATGCTTCAGCTGCATCCATTGTCGGCACAGAAACACGGACAATATCCGCTCCGGCGTCTTGGATAGCTCTAATTTGTGCCACCGTCGCATCAACATCTAGAGTATTGGTATTCGTCATAGACTGTACAGCTATCGGTGCGCCATCACCAATAGGCACATTACCGACATAGATCCTTGTTGATTTTCTACGCTTTATAGGTGGTTCTGAAAACATGCTGACTACTCTGTTAACGGTAAATTGAATTTAGCTAGACGGTTCTTAGTAAACGCAGGCAATGACACTGGTTTACCGTCAAGCGTGACCTCTACGGCCTGATGCTTGCCGAGTATAACAGAAAAAGGGGCCTTACCTTCAACTGTCATGGTATATCCCGCTTTTTTAACACCAAATGCAACACGTTCTTGTGTTGCATCAAACATTTCAACCCAACTTTCTTCGTTGAAATGCATGACTACCGTGCTCAATGCAGGGTCTCGTTTTGCCGCTTGTGGTTTCGCTTCAACAGGCACTGAAACCTCCGCTTCGCTCGCTTGCGGCTCACTTTGCGGGGCTGCCTCATTATTTTGCTCAGTAGATAATGCTAACTCATCAATCTTTGGTGTTGTGACATTTTCAACTGGCGCCTCAAGCTGAGTGACCGGCGATTCGGGCACCACTTCTTGTTCTGAGCTACTGGTCTGCCAAAACCAAAATGCCGACGACCCCAGCACGATAGCCAGCACAATGTAGCTCACCATCATTAGGCGATTGTCGTGGGCTTCTTTATGAGTGCGGCGAGAAAAGCTTTGCATCCGCTTTTTCTGTGGTGGCAATTCTGGAGATTGATATCTAGCCAGTACTTCCGTCGGATTCAGCCCCAGTAACGCGGCGTAATTTTTAATATAGCCACGCACAAAGGTTTCAGGCCCTAGGTCTTGATAGTCATCCTGCTCGAGCTTGGTAAGTTGGGCATGGGTCATCTTTAAGCGCGATTCAATTTCAGCAAAGCTGATCCCGGCATTTTGTCTTGCCGTTGCTAAAGTTTGCCCGAGTGAAGGCTGCTCTTGTTCAGGTGCTTCCTGCTCTTTCATTGTTTGGTTCATAAAACGTAATTTGTTGGGTCTACAATTAATAATCCGTGGCCTGCTTGCAGTGCCACATCAGGAGTGAGTTTATTCCATCGCATAATTTCATCGATCAACACACCATATCGATCGGCAATACTGAGCAAAGTATCTCCCGCCGCAATTTCATGCACGACATTGGGATTGTTAAGATACACCTTTTGACCTGCGTACAATCTTGCAGATTCCCGCACTTGATTATATTCCATCAATTCAACCATTTTAATGTCGTATTTGACTGAAATACTAAATAGGTTTTCACCTGCAATCACAGTATGAAAAGGTACCTGAGGAGGCGCAACGTCACGATTTAATAACGGTACACTTGAACTGCTTGATGAGGTAGTCGCTAACACTTGAGGCTCACGTGAGCGAGGACTAAATGTAACTTCCGATGGGTCCGGTTGATAAAACTCAACCCGAGCTTCAGAGTCCGAGCTAACGTTTACTAAAGACGTACTTTTTACCACTTCAGGTTTTGCCGAAGGCGCAAAATTATTGGCCTCAACGGGTGAATCAACGGTGAATGATTGCGTTGAATTCGGTTGCGTTTTCTTACGTTTAATTTTAATTTTTGGATTCGCTACAATATGACTAGGCGACGCCTCGGCAAGCTTATTTAACTGCGCTTCTCGGTAGCGATTGCGCAACCGTTCAAATTCACTTGCAGCGATATTATTCGTTAAGATGAGCCCTGCTTGAACAGATTTAGGGTAGCTTTGCACCAAAGTCGTGGCGATGTCTTGCGCCTTCTGTAAGTGCCCCATTTGCATATGTACTAAATGCCCAAGCATTAAGTTTCTTGGTGAAATAAATCCACGCTTGGCAACATTATCAAGTACATTTTCTGCTCTTAAGAAATCACTGCGAGCATAGTATAGGCCCGCGAGCGCAAGTTGCGACGACATCTGCTGAGCGTTATGCTTAATCGCGCTTTGCAGATACTCCTCGGCTAGGGAATACTCATTTTGTTTCAGCGCACACAGCGCCAAGTTTTCATAGCTTGCCGACACCCGCAAATAACTTGGTACCTCTATCGCTTTGAAAAAATATTGGCTCGCTTTGTCATACTGACCAACGCGGCAAAGAAAAGTGCCATAGTTATTTAGCGTGTCGGGGTTATCTGGCTCAATATCCAAAGCCGCCTGATAGGCATTATCAGCACGTTGTTGCTCACCCACCTGCTCGTAATAATACGCCAACGTATAATGGGCTTCGGCCAGTTTTGGCGCTAGTTGTAATGCCCGCTCTAAATTAAATTTGGCTGAGGTAGTGTTACCTGAATTGAGATATTGAAGTGCCAGTGCAATACGAGTTCTTGCGGCATTGGTGTTATTGACTTGTTGTTCGGCCACAGGACGCCCGTCGGAGCGATAACTACTCTCCGTCACACAACCTGACAGAACTAAACTCGCGCCTGCGAGAATGGATGCAGCCAATCCTGTTTTGCGATAATTTCGCGATTGCATCACTCACCTTTGAATGCCACTGGGTTCTATGTGTGCCCTATATTACCCAAAAGGCTAAGAGATTCATCTATTTTTTACCAGATAGTCAGAACTTATCTGTGGTCAAGATGAAATGAGCTGGGTAAACCCAGCTCATGAATATTATTGTGCGCTCACATTGACAGCAATGGCGTTGTCGTCACGCTGCTTTTTCTTAGCTAAACGTTTGGTTCTGTCCACAACATCACCCACTAGCTGTCCACATGCAGCGTCAATGTCATCGCCACGGGTGCGACGAACGATACACGTCAGTCCTGCAGCTTGTAACACCTTAGAAAATCTATCGATGCGGCTGTTGCTAGAGCGGCCATATTCATTACCCGGGAACGGGTTAAATGGGATTAAGTTAATTTTTGACGGCGTGCCTTTGAGTACTTCGACTAATTCATGGGCATGATCTGTACTGTCATTAACGTCTTGTAGCATCACGTACTCAATGGTGACGTCTTTATTTGCTTTAGAACCATCGATATAACGACGACATGCTGCAAGGAACTCTTCAATCGGATACTTTTTGTTGATTGGTACAAGCACATCACGTAGTGGATTGTTTGGCGCATGTAGCGAAATCGCCAGTGCCACATCAATCTTTTCTTTCAAGATATCAAGCGCTGGTACCACTCCCGATGTACTTAGCGTAACGCGGCGCTTGGATAAACCAAACGCCCAATCGTCCATCATCAGCTCCATCGCTGGTACAACGTTATTTAGGTTTAACAGAGGCTCACCCATCCCCATCATAACGATGTTAGTAATTGGACGTTTAGTGCTATCGCCTTTATGCAGACCAATGTCGGTTGCCACGCGCCAAACCTGGCCAATGATCTCAGACACTTTTAAGTTACGATTAAAGCCTTGCTGTGCCGTTGAGCAGAAAGTGCATTCCAAAGCACAACCAACCTGAGAAGATACACACAGTGTTGCTCGGTCTTTTTCTGGGATCCACACAGTTTCAACTTCTTGGCCGCCTTCAAGCAATAGGGCGTACTTAATGGTACCGTCAGAAGCCACCTGCTTTACTGAAATTTCAGGTGCTTTAATCTCACACTCAGCCTGCAACCGCGCACGCAACTTTTTGTTCAAATTGCTCATGTCATCAAAGTTGTCGATACCAAAATGATAAATCCATTTCATCACCTGATCCGCGCGAAACGGCTTTTCGCCATATGATGCAAACAACTCGCGCATCCCCTCGCGATTTAAATCAAGTAAGTTAATTTTTTTCTCAATAGTGGTCATGAACAACCTCGGTTAAAGACGGTAAGAACAGCTAAATTGCCAACAACGCATTGTACAAAAAAGCAGCAAACATCACAAATAATGTAACGTGTTTTGTGAAGTAGTGTGATTACTTTACAAAGCACGCTAATCCCTTTACTTAGCTACGGGACAAAAAAAGGGCTCGAAAGCCCTTCTTTGGCACCAAGTCTCGAATTAACGAGTACGTGGGCAGATTTCTTCTTCAGCGAAGAAGTAAGCGATTTCGCGAGCAGCAGACTCAGGCGCGTCAGAACCGTGTACTGCGTTTTCGTCGATGCTGTCTGCGTAGTCAGCACGTAGTGTACCAGCTAGCGCTTCAGCAGGGTTAGTAGCACCCATGATTTCGCGGTTTTTACGAACTGCGTCTTCACCTTCAAGCACCTGAACCATTACTGGACCAGAAGTCATGAAAGAAACTAGTGCACCAAAGAAAGGACGCTCTTTGTGCTCTGCGTAGAAACCTTCAGCTTTCTCTTGAGAAAGGTGAACCATTTTTGATGCAACGATTTTAAGACCAGCAGACTCAAAACGGTTGTAGATAGCACCGATGTGGTTTTTAGCTACAGCATCAGGCTTGATGATTGAAAAAGTGCGCTCTAAAGCCATCTTTTTTGCTCCAAAATATTATTGTGAATATTAACGGGCGCGAATTATACGTGTTTTGGTAGAAAAAACCTACTATCTCGCGCCGCTTTCTTTGCGAAGAAACGAAAGTTTGGTGAATTATTTGTCGATTAAATACGCAGAATTGCCAGCAGAAGCCTTAACAGCAAGGTCACTTGCCCTTCCTTGCACAATGTCAAAAAACCTGATCTACATCAAAATTACTTACTTAGCTTTCTTCTATACTGCGCCGCTTTTTAGAATCAGCACGCGAAATCACTCAACAGCTGACCCGTAATTAGGGCCTGTTTATCTTTCAAGTTTGTTTTTGCAGCAGTTTGATTGGTATTTATACAAGGCAGAGCCTGCGTAGCATAGTTGTTCTATGTGAGTCAGGCGATAACACAGTAGAAATGCCAATCAAGCGCTGCCCTTTGGGTTCACCTGAGTGCGCTTTGTTCATTGTTGCTCAACTTTTGCCTAGATTACTAGGCGGCAAGTCGAGCGTCGCGACCAAAACACACTCAGGAGAACAAAAATAAAACAGCAAAGGTCAACAGGCCCTAGTTCAATGTATGAGGTAAACCATGTTTGTACCAGAACTTCTCTCTCCTGCCGGCAGTTTAAAGAATATGCGTTACGCTTTTGCGTACGGTGCCGACGCTGTTTACGCCGGACAACCAAGATACAGTCTGCGCGTACGTAATAACGAATTTGACCTAAACAACCTCGAAATCGGTATTAATGAAGCCCACCAGCAAAACAAAAAGCTCTATGTCGTATCAAATATTGCGCCGCACAATGGCAAAGTGAAAACTTACTTACGTGATATTGAACCCGTTATCGCGATGAAGCCAGACGCGCTTATCATGTCCGATCCCGGGCTAATTATGCTGGTGCGCGATAAGTGGCCAGACATGCCAATTCACCTATCCGTACAAGCGAATGCTGTTAACTATGCGGCGGTGCAATTTTGGGCCAAACAAGGGGTTGAGCGCGTTATTCTTTCTCGCGAGTTGTCGCTACAAGAAATAGAAGAAATTCGTACATTGTGCCCAGACACTGAGCTTGAAGTGTTCGTTCATGGCGCCTTATGCATGGCTTATTCTGGTCGCTGTTTATTGTCGGGTTATATCAACAAGCGCGATCCAAACCAAGGCACTTGTACCAATGCCTGCCGCTGGAGCTACGATGTCAAACCTGGTCAAGAAAACGAAACTGGCGATGTTGTCCATAAGGTCGATCCAAAAGCAATTATTCCAACCTTAGGGGAAGGTCAACCCACCGACGAAGTGTTTATGCTCGAAGAGCAAGGTCGCCCAGGTGAATACATGCCAGCATTTGAGGATGAGCATGGTACTTACATCATGAATTCCAAAGATTTACGTGCTGTCCAGTATGTTGATCAACTGACCCGCATGGGCGTGCACAGTCTTAAAATTGAAGGCCGTACCAAGTCATTCTATTATGTTGCCCGCACCGCACAAGTTTACCGTAAAGCCATTGATGATGCCGTTGCGGGTAAACCATTTGACCCAAGCCTAATGAAAACCCTAGAAAACCTAGCCCACCGCGGATATACCGAGGGCTTCTTGAAACGTCATGTACATCAAGACTATCAAAATTACGACTACGGTCATTCGGTGTCTGACCAACAGAAAACAGCAAAGGTCAACAGGCCCTAGTTCAATGTATGAGGTAAACCATGTTTGTACCAGAACTTCTCTCTCCTGCCGGCAGTTTAAAGAATATGCGTTACGCTTTTGCGTACGGTGCCGACGCTGTTTACGCCGGACAACCAAGATACAGTCTGCGCGTACGTAATAACGAATTTGACCTAAACAACCTCGAAATCGGTATTAATGAAGCCCACCAGCAAAACAAAAAGCTCTATGTCGTATCAAATATTGCGCCGCACAATGGCAAAGTGAAAACTTACTTACGTGATATTGAACCCGTTATCGCGATGAAGCCAGACGCGCTTATCATGTCCGATCCCGGGCTAATTATGCTGGTGCGCGATAAGTGGCCAGACATGCCAATTCACCTATCCGTACAAGCGAATGCTGTTAACTATGCGGCGGTGCAATTTTGGGCCAAACAAGGGGTTGAGCGCGTTATTCTTTCTCGCGAGTTGTCGCTACAAGAAATAGAAGAAATTCGTACATTGTGCCCAGACACTGAGCTTGAAGTGTTCGTTCATGGCGCCTTATGCATGGCTTATTCTGGTCGCTGTTTATTGTCGGGTTATATCAACAAGCGCGATCCAAACCAAGGCACTTGTACCAATGCCTGCCGCTGGAGCTACGATGTCAAACCTGGTCAAGAAAACGAAACTGGCGATGTTGTCCATAAGGTCGATCCAAAAGCAATTATTCCAACCTTAGGGGAAGGTCAACCCACCGACGAAGTGTTTATGCTCGAAGAGCAAGGTCGCCCAGGTGAATACATGCCAGCATTTGAGGATGAGCATGGTACTTACATCATGAATTCCAAAGATTTACGTGCTGTCCAGTATGTTGATCAACTGACCCGCATGGGCGTGCACAGTCTTAAAATTGAAGGCCGTACCAAGTCATTCTATTATGTTGCCCGCACCGCACAAGTTTACCGTAAAGCCATTGATGATGCCGTTGCGGGTAAACCATTTGACCCAAGCCTAATGAAAACCCTAGAAAACCTAGCCCACCGCGGATATACCGAGGGCTTCTTGAAACGTCATGTACATCAAGACTATCAAAATTACGACTACGGTCATTCGGTGTCTGACCAACAGCAGTTTGTTGGTGAAGTGCTAGGTCGCACTAATAATGGTCTCGTTGAGATTGAGGTTAAAAACAAGTTCTGTACTGGTCACAGCTTGGAATTAATGACGCCAAAGGGCAATATTCACTTTAATCTTGAACACATGGAAAATAAAAAAGGCGAAGCGATAGATGACGCCAAGGGCTCTGGTCATATCGTCAAAATTCCACTGCCAGAAGACATAGACTTAAGTCACGCCATTTTAATGCGCAATTTGGGCCAAAGTGAGGACACTCGTAATCCTTTTAAAAAGGCATAACGATGGCACTACTTATTAATGATAAATGTATCAACTGTGATATGTGCGACCCTGAGTGTCCTAATCAAGCCATTTACATGGGCGATAAAATTTATCAAATTGACCCTGACAAATGCACTGAATGCGTCGGCCATTACGACACACCAACCTGTGTGAGTGTCTGCCCCATTGATTGCATTAAACCAGATCCAAACCACAAAGAAAGCCTTGACCAGTTAGCCGAAAAGTACCTTCGACTCACTGAATAACAAGGTGAAGCCACGCGCTTCACCTTGTGAATCTCTCAACAAGCCTCTTCCCTACCTCACGATAAAGATTTCTTACGCCTCTTGTCGAAATTTCAAATAGATATACTACAGTTAAAGCAGAGCAATAGGACTTTTAAAGCGTATTTTACTATCGTAGCTTGAGTGTGCGTTTAGCGTCTTAACGGCGGATGTTTTGATATGAATTGGCTACACGTTGAGGTAAGGAAATAACATGGATTTGAACTCATTTGAGTCATTTTTTAATAGCGCGTACATGCCACATGGTCATTGCTATTTGTGGCAACCTCACCTGCTATGGACCAATGTTATCTCCGATATCTTGATAGCCGCAGCCTACTTTTCGATTCCCATGGCGATTATGATTTATGCAAAACAGCGCCCTGATGTTGGCAAAAATTGGGTCTTTGTGTTGTTTTGTAGCTTCATCACTTTATGTGGACTCACGCACTTAATTGGCGTTTATACCGTTTGGCATGGCGCTTATGGTATTCATGGCATTTCAAAAGCAGTCACAGCGTTTATCTCAATGGTAACGGCGGTTTATCTTTTTAGACTGATCCCAAGCGCTGTCGCAATCCCAACCCCCAATCAATTCCATGGCGTAACCGCAAGGCTCAAACGTATTACCGATGAAAAGCAGGCGCTTCATTCGCAACTAGACCAACACAGAGTCACCGAGTTTATGCTCGATGCCTTACCCACCAGTACCTTGCTGCTTGACCAGCTACTCACCGTGAGTAAGTGCAATCCTTATTTTTATCGCGAGCTTAGGTACGACACGCCAGATGCGTTAATTGGACTGAGATTACACGATATCGTCAGTTTGGATGATCCGTTCGACAGCTTAGAGTCCATTAGCCAATCTCTACTCAACCAAAACGATTACAGTAAAGAAGCACTGTGCCATGTGAAAGACAAATTTGGCAATCAAATCCCGATGGAGATGCGCTTAGTACAAGAACCCCATGACGGTGCTAATCTCATTTTAGCGGTGTTTAATAACCTTTCGTCACTTAAACGCACAGAGCAAGCACTCGCGGAGTCCACCGAACAAATGAAGCGTGCAATCGGGGCAACCGAAGATGGCATTTGGGAGTGGAACGTTGTCGACAACAGCGTCAGCTATTCATCTCGTTTAAAAACCATGATAGGTAAACGCGACGACGAAAAAGTCACCTATGACGACTGGTTTGCACATATCCACCCAGACCATCAGGGCAAAGTGCAAGATGCCATAGACCATCACTTTGCCACCAAAGATCAATATTTTGTAGAGTACTTAGGGCGAGACAACAAAGGAGAATACGCGTGGTTTTCCGCCGTAGGCAACAGCCAATTTGACGACCACGGTAAAGCATTGGTGATGTCTGGAGCACTTAGAAATATCCATCAGAAAAAATCCCTTGAGCTGCAAGTGGCGGAAAAAAACAAAATTCTCAATGCCATCTACGAAGGTGCAAGTCAGGCTATTTGGCTATTAAAGGTAGAAGAAAAGCAAACATTTCGAGTGCTCGAGTACAATAAGTTTGCCTGCCAGCGCACTGGCGTCAAACTTGATGAAATATTGGGTAAAACCCTCAGCCAACTAAGAGGGACAGTATTAGAAGCGGAGCTAGTAGATAGAATCGAAAAAAACTACCAACTTTGCGTTGAGGTCGCAAAACCCGTAGATTACACCGAAATGATACCATTCAAAAATAAAGAACATTGGTATCAGACGACTCTTTATCCACTTAAAGACAGTAAGAACCAAGTTGAGCGGATCGTTGGTATCGCCGTCGATATTACTGCGCGAAAATTCGCAGAAAAAGAGCTTGAAGACAACCAGCGCTTTTTACAGCGAATGATAGATTCAGCAGTGTGTGGCCTTTATCTCTTCGACTTAAAACTCCACAAGAACACGCGTATAAACAAGCGTTATACTCAACTCCTTGGTTATACAATTCAAGAGCTAGAAAGCTCAAATTTGGAACTATGTTTTCATGAAAGTGAACGCGCACTCGTTTACGAGCATATTGATGAAGTGAGAGCCAGCCAAGACGGTGAACTTATCCCGATAAAATATCGTTTTAGACACAAAGAAGGCCATTGGGTTTGGTGTTACTCCGTCGATACCGTGATCACTCGAGATCACAATGGCGAACCAGAGTTGATGCTGGGTACTTTTGTCGATATGACCGAGCACACCGAATTGCTATTACAGCTGCAAGAATCCAACGCCCACCTTGAGCACTTTGCCTATATTGCTTCTCATGATTTGCAAGAGCCTCTCAGAAAGATCACCGCTTTTTCGGACAGTTTGGCGCAAAGAATTACGCCAGATTTAAAAGACTACGACGATGCAAAGTTTGAAATAGAGCGCTTAGTCGATGCTAGCCAACGAATGCGGATCATGATCCAAGACCTACTCAAGTTGTCACGCTTGCATTCCCATGAGTTGAAGCTACAAACAACCAATCTAACTTTGTTGTTAGAAGATATTTGTGAAGTGATGAGCTTTAGTATCGAGGAAAACAGCGCTGAAATTAAACTCGAGAATGGTGATTTACCTATCGAACTTGATCCCTCGCTTTTTCTTCAAGTGCTGCAAAACTTAATCAGTAACAGCATTAAATTTAAGTCACCAGAGCTTACGCCCGTGATCCAAATTTACACCAGCCAAACCGGCCATGAAACGGTGATCCATTACAAAGACAATGGGCTTGGGATCCCAAAATCTCGACGTCAGCAAATCTTTGAACCGTTCAGGCGTTTTGGCACCACACAAGAGTATGGCAGTGGTATTGGACTTGCGCTGTGCCGACAAATCGTAAAACTACATGGCGGCACAATAAAATGCCTGCAAAGTGATGATGGCGCTTTGTTTGAAATCATACTGCCAAAAGAAGTTAAGGAGTAATAATGGAACTGTTATTAGTTGAAGATGATCCAGATGATGTCTACTTTTTTAAAAGAGCATACAGCAGTATTGCCAATGCGCCAGAGCTTAAAATTTTTTCTGACGGTCATGAGCTGCTGCATTACCTCGACTCTATCGCAACCTACGACCAAGTTATTTTGCTGGATTTAAACATGCCAAAAATGAGTGGCTTTGAAGTTATGGAAGCTTTAAAAAATGAACAAGTTGCCGATAAATTAATAACGGTATGCTATACCACCTCTACTCACCACAGTGACATTCGTAAAGCATATCAATTGGGTGCTAAGTCATATATTACCAAGCCCGGACGCTTAAGTGATTTAGAGTCGTTGATCAAATTAATCAAGCAGTATTGGTTTGACAATAACTGTGTCGTGCAAGGGTAACTATGAATACATGGCTGATTTATCTTCTTGAAGACAACGATGAAGATGCTTACTTAGTAAAGCGCACACTTGCAAGTACTGATGGTAGACAAAAGTTTAACGTTAAACACTTCAAAAATTTAGAACAACTTGAAACCGCCTTAAACACAGTCAAACCAGAAGCTATCCTTATCGATTTAAATATCGATGAGAGCCAAGGTCTTACCACGCTGATTAAAGTAAAACAGTTGCCAATCAGCGCCCCTATAATCGTGCTAACTGGGGTATCTGAAACACTTTTTGGCGAAAAGGCAATTCAACTTGGTGCGCAAGATTATATCCCAAAACACGAAGTGAGCGGCCCACTACTGGCACGTACAATCACCTTCTCAAAAGAACGCTACGAAATGCAGCGGAATCTAGAGAACCTAGTGGTGATGGATAGACTCACTATGCTACATAACCGCGGCGCATTTGATAACGAATTAGAAAGAGCGATTTCTGAGTCAGAGCGGTATGGTCATGGATTTGGTGTGCTGTTTATTGATCTCGACAACTTTAAACCAGTCAATGATCAACTAGGTCATCAAGCAGGCGATCAATTGCTAAAAATACTGGCAGCAAAACTTAAAATGTATAAACGTGCGTCAGACTTTGTTGCACGCTACGGTGGTGATGAATTCGTGGTTATCGCCCCTCATCTAACCGAAAAAAATCAGTTACGGAAACTTGCTCAGCATAAGTATGACTTGCTCAGTGATAATTACTGTCTCCAAGATGAAAGCGCCAATATCCGCGAAGTAAAACTGGACTTAAGCATTGGCGCAGTGATTTATCCAACTGACGCCACATCAGCAGAAGAGTTAGTTGCTAAAGCAGATAAAGCTATGTATCACGCGAAGACGAATCAATTACCTTACGCGTTTTACTCGGATGCAGGACTCACAGCAAAATAGTAGGGTAAGGAGTGTACTAATCCATTCTATTTTGAAGGTATTGTTTGTCGGCTTTTCTCCTTACGTGGTTGCGCCTTTCGACGAAAGGCAAAACATTGCTTCGTTGTTTTCGGCGCTCTCCCCCCTGCCTTTCCTCTAGCAACTCTTCTAGTTGAGACAGGGTAATTAGCCTTTTCATAGCAACCTCCACATCACACCACTTTCTTTTTTATAGTCGCTTTTACAAAAAAACCCAACCTAGCAGGCAAAAATCTAAGCCTCTCACTCTACAAAACCATATTTTAAACTTTTATTTTACAAAATACTCACATTTAGGTATAACTTGATTGAACAAAAAACAAACAGAAAGGATACAACATGAAACGCCACTATCTATCAGCGTGTTTAGTCGCGCTCCTCTCACATCAGGCAACAGCTGCTGGTCAACATGACTCAGTAGCTATGCCTGAATTTACTGCTGAACACATCAGTGCCTTACCTGTTTCAAGTGTAATGGCAGTAAACCCTGAACTGTTTCTTTTCAGCAATGCTTTACAGCAAGTTGATTGGCAGCAAGTGCTTGATAGCACGGCACCGCATTTAAGTGATAAGCTCGAAGTGATCTTGCACTATGCAGGATATGCCAGTATCAACCCTAAGTTATTGCTGGCACTAATGGAGCTTGAGTCAGGTGTGGTAAGCAATCCTGATAAACACTCTCTCTCAGCACCGTTTGGTAAACTTTCTCATGAACAAGGGTTTGATGCGCAAGTAAAAGATGTAGCGCTTAATCTAAGTGCGAGATACTACGCATTCCAAAAACTTCGTGATGAAGGCAAAGCCAAAAAGTTACCAGCGGTAAACGAAGCAACTGTCGCACTTGCTGATCTGACACACGCATCGGCAGATGCCCTATTCAATACATACGAAGCGTTATTTAACGGCGAGTCGTTGGCATTAAAAGCGGACAACAGCATCGCTTTTAGTGAGCAGGCATCAACACAAGCGGTATCAGCTGCTAGCTTTAGCATGAGCTTCCCATGGCCATCCGGTTACGCTTGGTATAGCGGTGGTGCACACTCAAATACAGGCTCTGGTTACCCTTACTCGTCGCTTGATTTTAATAACGGCTCAGGTGGCTGGGGAAGTAATACACCTTGGGTTCAAGCAGCGCATGGCGGCACAGTGACTCGTTACTCAGCTTGTAATATTCGCGTGACTCACTCAAGCGGTTATTCAACTCAGTATTACCACATGGAAAGTTTGCAATATAACACTGGTGATGTCATTTCTGCAGGTGCTTGGCTTGGCCGTTATGCGGACGATAAAGCAACAGCATTGTGCCAAGGAGGCCAATCAACCGGTCCTCACGTTCACTTTTCGCTGCTGTACAACGGTGGGCATATTTCGCTGCATAACTGGTACATCAGCGGCTATCGTATAGATGTGGGTAACTCCAACTATGACGATAACTGTAATCGCTTCTTCTTTGAGAAGAACGGCTATCGTACTTGTGCATGGCGTGCATTGTACAAGTAAACAACCTTTGCTTACCCAAGCATGGTATTAGGCTCAGCTTTTTAGCTGGAGCCTAATAAATAACTTAAATTTTTTGTAAAACAAATGTATATTAAATTTAATCTGGAATAAAAAAGGATTTAATACTTCTATGTTTGCAAAGGAATATTCCAACAACTCGCTAGCATGGCAAGATCGAGCATTTTTTATTCTGACTCATGCTCGAGCGAATACCAGTTCCACCAATTATACTGTGCTTATCAAAGTGCTAGAGACGCTAGGACATACGGTAAAAGTTGATACTCGACTACCAGAGCCTGCGCTGCGTGAACAAATCGCATTATTTTTGGTAGATACAGAGCACCGAGATTGCAACGAACTCATTAGTGCTGAAGTAAAACTATTGGCGGCTAAATATAAAGTCCTGCTCTTTAATGCCAATGAAGACAGCGTTAATGAAAAAACGGCGCTACTTGGCAATGTAAAAGGCATACTCTATCACAATGCTCCGCCAGAGACGTTATTTCAAGGATTAAGCAGTGTGCTCAAAGGCGAACTTTGGTTTTGTCGCAGCGCCATCTCAGAGGCATTTAGCGAACTGATTGCCGCGATGCCACAAGCATTGCCTAACAGCGACATTATCTTAAGTAATGAAGAGTTAAATATGCTTACCGGCAGAGAAAAGTCTGTGATCAAGCTTATTGCTGCTGGTGCTAAAAACGAAGATATTGCAGATAGACTAAACATCAGTAGTCATACAGTTAAAACGCATATCTACAGCGCATTTAAAAAAACCAATTCACGCAACCGAGTTGAGCTTGCTAATTGGGCGCTACGCCATATACCAATAGTGAGTTTGAATTAAGAGCTGTGTATAGACACACAATAAAACTGAGATGAGAGAGAATAAAATAGATGGCTAGCATGGTACTAGCCATCAGCAGAAAATCGTAGGTCTTACCCTTACGCTACACCGTAGCTATCACGGTATGCTTTAACTGCATCCAAGTGCGCATCCATACCGCCTTGTTGCTCAAGGTATGTGATCAGATCAGCCAATTTCACGATAGACACCACTTGAGTATTAAAGTCGCGCTCAACTTCCTGAATAGCAGAAAGCTCAGCTTTGCCTTTTTCTTGGCGATCTAATGCGATTAATACACCGGCAAGATCAGCACCATTAGCAGCAATAATTTCCATCGACTCACGAATAGCAGTACCCGCGGTGATCACATCATCAACAAGCATAATACGACCTTCAAGCGCCGAACCTACTAAGTTACCGCCTTCACCGTGCTCTTTCTTTTCTTTACGATTAAAGCAATAAGGCACATCTTTGTTGTGATGATCGGCAAGTGCAACGGCAGTCGTTGTCGCAATAGGAATACCTTTGTACGCTGGGCCAAACAACACATCAAACTCAATGCTAGCATCTTCCAATGCCGAAGCATAGAAACGACCTAAACGCGCCAGATCACGACCTGTGTTAAACAAGCCTGCATTGAAAAAATAAGGGCTAGTACGACCAGACTTTAACGTAAACTCACCAAACTTAAGCACCTGCTTTTCTAAGGCAAATTCAATAAACTCTTTTTGATACGGTTTCATGTTTTTCCTACTGAGTGTTGATTACGCTAACGCTTGCTTTTGTAGATCAATGATTTCACGAATTGAGTGTTTCGCAAGACCAAGTAACTCATCTAGCTCGTCGAACGAGAACGGTTCGCCTTCAGCTGTCCCTTGTACTTCAATCAGTTTGCCAGTTTCAGTCATGATCACATTCATGTCTGTCTCAGCTTCTGAATCTTCAAGATACTCAAGATCGGTAATTGGCTGACCTTTATAAACCCCAACCGAGATTGCCGCTATCATAAACTTTAACGGGTTTACATTGATCATGCCTTTGGCACGCATGTGCGTTAGAGCATCTACCAATGCCACACAAGCACCGCTAATTGACGCCGTACGTGTACCACCGTCCGCTTGAATCACATCACAGTCGATAGTAATGGTGTTCTCACCTAACGCTTTTAAATCAACTGCAGCACGGAGTGCGCGTGCGATTAAGCGTTGAATCTCCATGGTGCGGCCACCTTGTTTGCCACGCGCCGCTTCACGGTTGTTGCGCGTATGTGTAGAGCGCGGAAGCATACCGTATTCTGCGGTGATCCAGCCCTTGCCTTGACCTTTCATAAAGCGTGGCACACCCGCTTCTACAGAAGCCGTACATAACACTTTTGTGTTACCAAACTCTACCATTACTGAGCCTTCAGCGTGCATTGTATAGTTACGAGTAAATGTAACCGGCCTGATCTGATTTGCAGTTCTTTCGCTTGGACGCATCCACGTTCCCCCATCATCAAAATTTGCCGTACATTATAAAGGGATCATAGAGACTATGCCACGCGATCCGACTAAAAATAAAATTCACTTTAGGGCTGTGCGGAAATTCGGCTATAATGCTTCGGTTAAACCAAGCTAATTTAGGGACTTTATATGATCCATAGTATGACCGCCTACGCCCGCAAAGAAGTGAAAGGTGACTGGGGCACTGGGGTTTGGGAAATTCGTTCAGTGAATCAACGCTACCTCGAAACCTTTATCCGCGCACCAGAACAATTTAGAGGCTTAGAGCCAGTAATACGTGAACGCCTGCGTAAACACTTACAACGCGGCAAAGTTGAAGTATTCCTAAAGTTCACCGCAAATCCTGCACACGTTGGCCAACTAACCGTCAACGAATCGCTCGCAAAGCAACTTGTTGAAAGCGCAAAGTGGCTACAATCACAAAGCGGCGGTGATATTAACCCTGTAGATATTCTACGCTGGCCAGGCGTAATGGAAGCCGAAGAAGTCGATTTAGACACCGTAAACAGCGAACTGTTAGGTGGCTTTGATGAACTTGTAGAAGACTTTAAAGCTGCACGAGCAAGTGAAGGCGAAAACCTAGAAACCATGCTCACCACTCGTCTTGAAGGTATTCTAGAGCAAGTTGCCATCGTTGAAGGCTACATGCCTGAAGTCACTAAGTGGCAACGTGAAAAACTTTCACAAAAATTAGAAGAACTAAAAACCGACATCGACGAAGGCCGCCTAGAGCAAGAGCTGATTTACCTTGCGCAAAAGCAAGATGTTGCAGAAGAACTCGACCGCCTCAAGTCACACGTCAAAGAAACCCACAAAATCCTCAAAAAAGGAGGCGCTTGTGGCCGTCGTTTAGACTTTATGATGCAAGAATTCAACCGCGAATCTAACACCCTAGCCTCAAAGTCAATCAACAGCGATATCACCAACGCCGCCGTTGAACTTAGAGTGTTAATTGAGCAAATGCGCGAACAGATCCAGAATATTGAATAATTTTCTCTTGTTTTCCAAAGCTTTCCAATGATTACCAAAGCCCTGATTTAGCAGGGCTTTTTATTTTCACTCTGTTCTTTTACGTTTCAATCTGTTTCATCTAAGTGGTGAGTTAACTGGTGAGTAATGCCTCGCTATACTTGCATCAAATGGTGAGTATTAGGAGGCACAATGGCATCAATGACCGCAAAGCAGGTGGCATCACTTGCAAAATCAGGAGAGCCGACAAGGAAATCCGACGGAAAAGGACTCTACTTTGTCGTTCCAGACTCGGGAGCGCCCTATTGGGCCCTTCGATATAGTGGAAATGGCAAACGTAAACAAATGACTCTGGGGCAGTACCCTGGTATGTCGTTGGCCGATGCAAGATCAGAAGCCGAAGTGTTTAAACGTGACTTAAGGCAAGGCGTAGATCCCCTCATTGCAAAACAGCGTCAAAAGTGGACTGGTATCATATCGGTCGATGATTTATTTGAGGATTGGTATAAAAACGATTTAGAGCCAAGGCTAAAGCATCCCAACATTCCAGCGCGAATATATCGGAAGGAGATTAAGCCGGTCATCGGCGAGTTTAAAATCCAGGACGTCACAGCTCTGGATGTTCGAGAGATAATTCAAAGAGTTAGGGATAGTGGCCGTTTGACCATTGCCAATGACACGCTTGGTTACATGAAGCAACTTTTCAAGCACGCATTAAAGCTTGAGCTAACCGCCAATAATCCCGCTGCACCGTTCACAATAAACGATGCTGGAGGGCTCGAAAAAACTCGTAAGCGAGCATTAGAGCTAAATGAAATAGAGAAAATATTTAAAGTATTTCGTAGTCATCTAAACAGTTTTGGTAGAGAGAACTATTTATTGTGCTATCTCTTCTTGGTACTAGGTAATAGGAAGAGTGAACTGTGTGAGGCTCCCTGGTCAGAGTTCGACCTAGAGGAATCTGTCTGGCATATCCCAGAGTGGCGGGTAAAGACAAGCATCGCTATATCTATTCCTCTGCCAAGCCAAGCAATGACATGGCTCAGTGAGCTCAAAGTAAGATCGATGGGTTCTGAATACGTTTTTCCAGCCCGACGCCGAAGCAATCTATTACATATGGGACCTGATACCCTGAATAGCGCAATCTCAAAGTTGTTTGGACGAGAAGCTGGGAGGAAGATTCAGCCACCCAACGTGATGTGTGACATAGAGCATTTTACAGTACATGACTTACGGCGAACATTCAGGAGTCTAGCTGCATCAGTAGGAACACCAAATCACGTCGCTCGGTTGTGCATCAATCACCGGCAGGGAGGAGTTGACGGGATATATGACCGGTATGAGTACTTTGGAGAACGGAAAGCTGCTCACCAGAAGGTAGCCGATCTAGTTACACCTCTCATTCATCTGGAGTAATAAGTTATCCTTCATGGAACAAGCTAAATCTGACACTGCTTGTTCCAGCGGCTTAGTTTAGGCCAGATGTGCAACGTTCCCATATATCTTCTAGTTAACCGTGCAACGGCCCCACATACGCTCCCAGACCAACGAAAAAGTCCGCATACAAGTGATTTGGCCTTCATTTTGTTCAGTAAACGCCCCAAATTGGGCTTTGGTCGGTCCCTATCGTGCAGCCATCCCATAGGTTTAAGGGGTTAATCGTGCAGCAAACCAATATGCCCAAGGTTTAACGTGCAACGTTCCCACATATGTCACTGGCAGTGGTGTTACATGTCACACTTTACATTCGTGACATGTAACGAAACATAAATATCTTTTTAAATTCATTTATATACATTCAACCAGCAACACCAACCCAGGTCAAAATCTGGAAATTTCCTTCTGACTATACCGACAAGACATTTGTCCAAATCGGGCAGTTTGGCGTGCCAAACTCGGTAGTTATCAGCGGGATAATGGCTCCGTCCACTAAGTACGGAGTTATTTTTATGAAGTTAAATGGCATTGAACTGCTCAACCTAGCTGGAGCACATGAGCTAAGAGAAGTTTGGGTCGTCAGGTTAGATCCCCCCGATCAGCCCGGCAATCGGGGGCCAGATGGTGACCTGCTCTGGCCGGAGGTTTTGCTGTGCAAGAGTTCTGACGATGCAACTCATTTGGCTGAGTACCTAAGCAAAGCAGCCTTTGATGATTTTTCTGATTTTATGGCCGCAGAAGAAGACGAGGAAATCCATTCAGAACCTCAGGACGCAGATCAGTACATAGTTGCGCTCTGTAAAAGCGTTCAAAGGTACAGATACGCATGGCTGGTAGAGCCGAGTATCAATAGCATCTCACAAATCACCTTGCTCAAGGAGGCTTTTCAACATGATTAAAAAGTCATTGAGTTTGCTGGCCTTTACACTAATTGCATACTCAAACATTACACTTGCTCAAGAAAGCGCCACTGTTGGCCAAAAATCCTCACAGGAAAAGCGCACCCAAAAAGAAACCACGTTGAACGATGAGACAAGCATGGAGTTACAACGCCAAAAGGGAGAGGAAGCAAGAAAAGGTGAGGAAAAAAGAGACACGACTTCCACGTCAGTTCGAAATGCAAGCGAAGCTTCATCTAGGCAGCAATATCAAAATGCTAACCGTCTTTCAGTGAAAACAGCACCACTTTCTATTCTCTTAGAGCTATTTGCCTATGTCGAAAAAGGCAAATCTGTAAGAGGGAAAACAGCAAACCTCATCAGAAATTGTTCGCTCATTACGAACCCACAAGCGCCACAATTTCCAGAGCTAGAACCCAAACCCCTAGTTACAAGCGTGCAGGCCTGTATGGCCTGGAACAAAGAAAAAACACTGGGACAATGCCAAGTTGAGTTGCAGCAGGCAGCTTTCAACTGGACGACCACTGGCATGCCTTCATCCATAAGAGTTCCTTCTGAGCACCTGAAAAGAGAGGGCGTCTGCTGGGTGACATACGGGCTTGTAGCAGAAGCAACGCTAGATGACATATCAAGCGGGATTTCGGTCAACGGAAGTGACAAGTCCGAGATAAAAATGGCACTTGCCAAGGCGATGAGTAAACAGCTCATACGTAATGACTTGCCAGAAAAGGCCTTGAAGATAATAGATAGACAATTTGGAAGGAACTGCGTAGTGCCATCGACACGAGGGTATAAGTATGAAGGAAAATACGAATGGTCTTGTGGCTCTTTTTCTGCTGTTCCAAAAAATCTGTCAGCATCAATTGGCGAGTTCACTATCTTTGGCCGAGGAAACTCACTCTTTGGAGAGTCATGGGAGCTGGAGACATCATTAAATCACGACACACTTTTTTCATTATCGACTACCAGAACTAACTCAAAAGAAGCATCAACGTCTAATGCTCAGTATGCAAGCACCGACAACCGCTCATCCAAGTCCCGTAATCTTTCAATGAGAACGTCCGAGCGCTTACAAACTGAGGAAGCATTCAATCTCAGCAACTCCACGGAGGCAAGCTTCACAGTGTCTCAGCCAGGCATAAAAGGAGGTAATTAAAAATGAAATCTGTACTGTATGGCATCATCATTGCCTGCCCAATCACAGCCATTGTGATCTACTTTGCCTTAACTGGTAGGCAGGAAGTTCTTATCCAACAAAAAACACATGAAGTTCAACAACAAATCCGCTCGGAAGAGTTTCATCGTGACTTCTCTAAGGCTTGGGCTGAGTTTGATTCACCCAACCAGCATGATAAGGCCCTCCTCTCGTCGGAAAACGCTGAAAGGAACGAGCGAATAAAGCAGCTCAAAAAACTTCGCTCTCAGTTGGAAGCGGATAACGGTGAGTCAATGGATGACCTCAAAGGAGACTTAGCAGAGATGAGAAAAGCATTGAATGAAGCTGAGAAGGAAAAATAGAGGATAAATGGCGTATAGAGAATAATAACACTTTCCTTAAATTGTACTAGCTCAGACTTAATATGACAGTTACCAGATTTTCAGTGTCAAATTAATTCTCAGCTAGTATTGCTAGCACATAGACCCAGATGAATTCTAGCGCTGATAAATTACGATTCCTCAGGAATAGGAACTTGCAGTTCATTCACAAGAGTATTTTTTGACTGATACTCTAATCTACTCCTTTGAATTTTTAACTTACTTAATAAAGCGCTATGAGTAACATCAAAATCATTAAAAATTGTGGACCAACTTTTGACGTAAACTCGTACTCGTTCATCAGCACCAGATACTAAGCCAGCACCACCTTTACCAGCGAGATCTTTCAATCTTCTAAGTATTTGAGTGTCATTCTTAGATATCTTTGTACCTACAAGAACAACATCAAACCGCATTCTTTCATCATTAAATTCTGGGTGTTTAATCAAAACTTCAGCATAGCGCTCAGCCTGTGACAAATGCTTTTTGTTCAGCGCAATACTGGGTCTCTTTATCTCAATAATTGTACATTTTATAAACTCTTCTTGAGTCGAGTGGTCAAGAGTAATCATCTTACGGGCAAGGAATAAATCAACCTGTCCATTTGCACCCTCGATAGTCGCACCTTCAATCAAATCACTCGAATTAATTTTGTCCCCATCTAGTACCTCTATATCTGATTCTCTAAGATTTTTAGCTGTCTTAGAAAAATCATCTTCTTCAGCGCCGATAGTTGTATATTGAGAGCCAAACAACCATGTGTTAGCTTCGATAATACCCTGCAAATCTGGAGTTTCTAGAACCTCTTTAGCATGTTCCTTGAATAGGTACTTCATTTTTTGTATGACTAAATCACGCTTTTGAAGATGTCCAATTGTGCTAATTATGCTGTCGAGTTTGGATTTACTTATTTGAGAAGCAAATTCGCCTAAGCGCTTTTTATCCAAATCTAAAATGCTTTCTAGCACATCGAATAGACTATCATTTTCACTAGACGTGGAGAGCCTATCCAGCAAAGCGATTATAATTTTAGTTTGTTTAGCCTTTAAGCCATTGAAGGTAGATGGATCTGCCATACAGATGCTGGTGACGAGCTTCTTAGTATGCTCTATTCTTACCAGTCTATCTGCATCCTGCTCCCATTGATACACAGGGAAGTACCCTTTTGATTCGAACTCATCTACAAGCTGAGCAGCTCTTTCTCTTAGGAAAGTCTGATAAATTTCATCTGTTTTTTTATGTAGTTCTTTTAGTAGTTTATCTAGAACTTTAGCCCCATCATTTTTTTCGTTATCCATAAAAAGATCGTTGTTTAGGGACGAAGTTGCTTGAAAGTCATTAAACCATTCAGATTGAATATAACCGCTTATGAAAAAATCATTCTTATAGTTAAAACCTGTGAGACTTCTATGTTTCTGTCGATCTTTTAAATCTCTGAAATAGTTATAGGATTTCTCTCCAGATGGCTTATTCAACCGCTGAATAATACTCGATGAGAACTTATTTCCATCGATTTCTATAGTATCTTTAAATAACTTGTGTTGAGGAGAGGTTAAAGGATGACCATTAACTGATATACCGATTTCAGAGCAAACTATAAGCTTCCAACCGAATTCATTTGAAAGTGAATGAATAACATTATCAATTGACGGTATTTTTTGAGATTTATCACTAGTTATACCGGAAAGAAAAACTGATGTTCCGCTACCATCTTTAACACTATTTTTTACTTTATCAGTACCGTCCAAAGGCTCAAATTTGTAAGTTTTTATGCTACTTGAATTAATTTCAATACGTGCATTTTCACCATTATTTCTAGTATACCAAGTTGCTGTAGCTGCATATTTGTGAAATGAATAGCGCCCTCTTCCCTGACTACCTTTCAAAGTCGCATGTTTTTTTGAAGAATCATCCCAATTGTCAAAGTTTCGATCTAAATTATGAAAGTCTATGCCTTCACCATTGTCATGAATCTCAATTGATTCAACACCACCAAGCTCACCAGTGGTATTAATAATTACATCTACGTTAGAAGCGCCAGCATCCAAGCCGTTCCAGATGTATTCGCTCAGCATTTTCCAAGCAGGGATTGCGCCAAATCTTTTTTTTATCGAAGCATCAGTAATACCTGTTGTTCGCTCTTGGGACATATTCACAGACACATCCTTTCATCTTTAATTTTCATGCGGAACATCTTAGCCTAATTTACGAAAACTATTAACCTTAGCAGAGCCTTGGTGATCAATCCATCCCTGGAGCCATTGCTTGATGGCTTGCTCATTCATCCAGAAGGTTAAAGCATCAAGGTTGACCGAGGGGCTGTTGCATTTGTCTAGTTATGAACGCGATTCTTGGCTTTGGACTGTTTGCTTTCAGGGTGGCTGACCTTCATGTGTATGATGATTCACTTGTCAGGTTGGCTTGGCCGACCTGTTCATCGTTTGCACATTAAGTTGCATCAAATTTCTCAATAAGGTCTTTTAGCTGGTCTCTTTGCGACCCAATTGAAGCCTGTTCTAAGATCACTAGCAGGAAAATAGTGAAGGAGCTCTATTTCAGAAATTGACTCTTTAGAGCCAAACTTAAATGCAGATTAAGTATGAGATATTATCCAGTTGATTGATATAGGCAGGAAATCTGCCTATATCTGAGATAGTTATAACTAAACACAAACATACACCAGTTATATTTTTTATTCCTTCAATAGAACATCAGATTGTTTAGCATCAACTTTTACAAATGTGCATTGATCTATTTTACTTCTATACGAAGCTCCCAACTTCCTGCCCACATCTTCCATACTAGCCTCTGAGACTTTGGCCGGGTCATAGACGATATGACAGAGTTTTTCGCCCTTGTAGGGTTCTAAAGTGAACGTTACGCCATCGACTCGATCAGGGTTGGCAGCACACCCAGCCAAAGAGAGCATAGATGCGGTAGTCACTGCTAAGATTGCTTTTTCCATTTCAGTTTCCTCATTTTCTTGAATGTAATTCTCAACGACCAATTGACTTGTTTTTGTCACGGTCGATTCTTTTTTCACTGTGTTGCTGATGCTGGATTGACGATACCGCTTGGCGTTCTTTTTCTCTCGATTGAGCCTGGGATATAGATTTTTGATGTTCTGGGCGAGGCTGATATTGGCTGTACTCTTTCTTGGCAGAGTGAGATAGCTTGTTATAGGTACTAACTATCAGCTTATCAGCCTCCTTCTGTTGGCCGCTTTGCTCCAACCGTTTGGCATTGCTTATCCCGTCTGACATCAGTCCATGCCGCTGTTCTGTTTTGACCTCTAGTTGAAGGCGGGATAACTCAACACCTAGGGCCTTTGTCATTTTCCCAATATCTTTTTTTAGTTCCTGGGCTGCTTGTTGCTGCTTAGCGTTATCTGACTCAAAAAAGATTTTCTGGATAGCCTTTGCAGCCATCCACACCATGGCTCCTGCTGCTTCAGTGAAAATATCGTTCTCCAGATAACCTCTTTGATAGTTAGAAAGCGTTTTAGATAGCCAGTTATCTTGAGTTGGTTTATCGAGCCCCATGCTTTCAACCTGCTTCATTAGCAACTGGACAGAATCAACAATTTTCATCTGCTGCTCAGATAGCTGTCGATACTGCTCATTCATATGAGCAAAATCAAAAACACTGGTTTTAATCTGCTCATCTTTAATGAGATGACTATTCATACCCTGCATCATCGATTTGGCCGCTGATTCAAGCTGTCCAACCAGCTTATTCGGGTCAGAAACATCAGCTTTACTAAGCTCCTGATAGAGTGCGGCAATTTTCGCTTTTTCATTCAGTTCCATTCTAAATACCTCTTAATGACGATGTTTTACGTGTAGATTTCCGTTAACCCACTCTGCGCTAATGAAATTGTTGGGTTCGAGAATGTGTTCAAAATGGCTAGCTGACGCCTCTATGTCTGCATGAAAGCGCTCGATATCAGCCTGATAAGTCCGCATTTCATCCACAAGACTGGACAGTTGAGAGTACAGAACAGGGGTGGGCTCTCTTCTGAAAATCTTTCTGAAAATACTGATAATCATTGAGTCCCCCTTTGATACTAAGAAGCAATAGGTTCGAAGTGATCTCCCCACTCCATGATCTTCAAAAAGTCATCGGTGTTATCGACTCTGGCGAGTCCACAATATGTTTTCGTGTATCGACCATCGAGGCTCTTCAATACCGTGAAATGAAGAGGTTCACCAGATTCTGCTCTTGCAGCGGTTACGCCTCGCCTTTGATGAATGTGAGCATCATTTATTGGAAGTACCAGTCCGTTCAATTGAATCTCTGCCGCCATAGTGTCCTCATTTATCTCTACTCTCTTTGACTAATATTTTCTCAGGTGAGCAAGCTTTAGATGGCACGCCAAACTGCCCAATTTGGACAAAAAGAAAGGGGCCTGAGCCCCTAAAAGAATGAGTGGAGAAGTTGAATTCGATGATCTAGCGTTTGTGTTCACCAGCTTCTATCTTTTCGCGAGAAAAGACTGTGGGACAACGTGACAGATCCGGTTTTCCATAACCATTCACAGCCTCTGATCTGCTGCATATGTAGGCATCAAACCGACCTGCGGTTTGCATCATTTTTTCTTTGGCCTTCATTGACTCGCTTGCCTTTTCTAGGTAATCACAGGCAGGATAAGACCAAGTTGCGAGTCCTGAATGGCCTGCCGCATATGTAGAGCAGGTTTCTCGCTCCGTGACTTTCTCTGTGTAACTTGCAATACCACTTCCTTTTTTCTGGAGTTGAGTCTGAATAGTTGAGTCGTGCTGGTACGGACCGGGATAGCTCCAATAAGGCACCTGATAGTTGTTGAATGCAGGAGAGTACACCGACATAAACCCACGAAGACCCTCGCTTTCGCCAGCAATGTAATCAGCAACACGTTTCCAGTTACCGTCTGTCCATTTCAAACAATGGTAACCTCCATCCGCTTGACGAGGTTTAGCTCCCAGCGCGATAGCGAGCTCATCAATTTCGATGTCACTATCCTGGCTGCTACTACCTGTACCAAACGCTGCACACATACCACCCACGAGCATTACGGAGATAACACTGGAGCGCCCAATTGCGAACGGTCTGATATCAAACGCATCAAAGTATCCAGTTCGTTGATAATTATAGAAGTTGGCAGCAATCATATTCATTGCTCCAGATCTGGATTGCATGTTTAACACATCACGAGCCATTTTAAGCGCACTATCCCAACCAACTCGCGATGCCGCCGCTGCAATAAGACTGCCCATCACGTCATTGTCATGAGCCGAGATGGTGTATTGAACAGATGAAACTGGCGTCCGCACTGCACAGTATTAGTAATATTCATTAAAGGCTAGATCCTTACGCGCTTGAGGAGCGGCTTCATTGTGCTTCACCAAGAATTTATCCAAGTTCAGCTCCCGACCGTTCTCTGTACACTCATTACCTCCGTTGATTAAACAACGCTCATAAAGCTCAACTGTGCTTTTGAAAGAGGCAACGTTGGTAAGCGTATAATGGCTGATGAAATCGTCTACTGATAACATTTGACCAGAATCATTAAAGCAATCATGGAATCCGTACTTCATGGCCTTATCAACTTCGTCGGAATAGCGATCTATTTTTGAAAAATTTATCTTCTTTTCTTTTTGGCGTCGCTCATCGTTGGCTGTGCGGATGCGCTCCAAGGCTTTACTTTGATTATTCGGATCTAGCAGCTCCTCGGTCCAAGAGTTAAAGGTTTGCCACTCGGCACCTAAATTTGCCACCATCTTAGCTGCCGAGTTGAATGCCTCCTCACTGCCGAAGTCTTCCTGTCTGAATCCAACGAGTTTCATGTCGGCTAGTGCCGCTTGTATGTCCGGATCTGTTTTTTCAATTTTCTGGACCGACGTATCTGTCTTAGTCTTTCCGGCGATGTTAGGCATGGTCGCGGAGCAACCTGCCAGTGCAGTCATTACAACTATTGACGTAAAAAGAACTTTCACTTTTAGATCTCCCTTTTGGTTCTGTATCCATTCCATTTTTAAATAAAAGGGCAGTATAGCCCGTACGCCAAACTGCCCTTTTTGGACAATAGACTGCAATTATCTTGTTAGACTGCGTTCACTGTCGCCTCTTGATATACCTTTAGCCTGAGATTTACCAGTTGTCTGCGTTGACGAGCGTCCTGACTCTGGTTGTTGCCATAGCTTATCAATCAAGTGATCCAGCGGTTCCAGAGACTGGTAACGGCTTTCCTTAGCCGTCTGTTTTTGACCTGATCGCTGCTCTACAGCTCGAACTAGCCCTTCTTTTGAATCGGTATAGAGATACACGCGGTCCTTTGCTCTTGATATCTGCACGTAGAACTGTTCCGTGTTCAATAAAGCTTCCCGGTTGGTTTCCGCGTGCACAAACACGTTCTGGGCAGTCTTACCTTGGGCAGTGTGAACAGTCATGGCGTAACCGTGATCCCAATGGGAATTAGCCAGTTTGGACATGTCAAACTCACCAGTTTTACCACTTGAAAGTCTGAAGGTTACGTTCGTACCTTCTATCTTCTCAACCGTGGCCGTGTCATTGTTCAATCGTCCAGTTGGCTTATCATTATCACGCCACACGATCTTCTCACCAACGGCCAAACCACTTTCAGCTAGGTTGAACATCTGGATGTTCTTGGCCGCATAGCGTTCAGGGGAGAAGCGAATCAGCTCAGTCTGCTCATTGGCCCCGAACTTCTTAAGCAAGATATCGTGGTTATCTCGACCAACAACCTGATAATAGAGGCCCTTCTTGATGCCCTCACGCTTGAAGCTACGCGCAAACCGGACGATTTGCCCATTTTGATACGATGTCACCACACGCCGTTCAGCTTCGGTTGCATCGACTGGTGATAGCTGGTTAGTATGCAGCTCTTCGCCCAGAGCACCTTCTTTTTTAAGGGCATCACGAACTAATTCATTCGTGCGACGACGGCCCTCTCGGCTTGGTTCGAGGATAATACTTTTGGCTCGTTCCTGCGGCGCAAGAGCCATGTAGTCCGTCACAAGCT
Organism: Pseudoalteromonas piscicida; assembly: GCF_000238315.3. NCBI lineage: Bacteria > Pseudomonadati > Pseudomonadota > Gammaproteobacteria > Alteromonadales > Pseudoalteromonadaceae > Pseudoalteromonas > Pseudoalteromonas piscicida. Next base: position 4,029,132 of record NZ_CP011924.1, on the reverse strand, counting down.
CTTGTCTGCGGGCTTCACCGCTTTTCTCATGGTCAATTTTTCCACTTTTCTTATGCGCGACCAATTCTTTTATCGTGCTGCCACTCTCCTGTAACCGACTTAGAGCATTAGAGGCCCTTTTCATTAGGGAGAGGTATACCGCATCCCTTGTTCCTCGGTTCGTCTGCCGAACGATTTCTTCCAGATGGTAGGTTTCCATCCCGTAATTTTGAAGCTGCCTGAAAGCAGCACCAGCTTCGACTGAGGCTAGCTGACGAACATCACCGGTCAATACGACACGAGCCCCCGATTGCCCCGCACGTTGCAAGAGGTCTCGCATTAGCTTGGTTCCTACCATGCTGGACTCATCCACAATCCAAAGTTGAGGAGTTTTTTCCAACATTTTTCCAAGACCGTCACGTTCTCCCTGTAACTCTGATCTTTCATATTGGAGTTCGTCGAGTCGTTTCTGATAGAGCGGCGAATTCTCGGGAATTCGAACCCCAGTCTTTTCATCAACATATGGATTGGAGAGGGCTTTTTCGATTTGCTCTAACCGTTTATCAATTTTATCGATCTGGGTATGAGTTTTCCGTTCTTGAACCCACTCGTTGCGGTTTTGTGCCAGAAAAGACTGAATTGTTCCAGACTGAATTTCAGCACCATCAATCAAACTCTGACCAGCAGAATTCGTAGGGGTAAGCCCCCGAACCTCATACCCCATATCCCTCGCGGTCTCAGCTACAGTTCGTAGGACGGAGGTAGTTTTAGCCGTACCTGCGAACCCTTGCACTCCAACGATCCGATTTTCTGTGAGCAGAATGCCCTCGGTAGCTCTCCGTTGGTCAGCGCTCCACTCGTACCCCAATTCGTTGGCTTTCTCCTCGGCATTAGAAATGGCCGCAGCCGCCTGTTCCCGGCTGCACAATGCCTGAACTCGGTCGCGGCCAAGGTATTCCTCCTTGATCACCTCATCCTCGATGGCGATGGCCGCTTTCGACGTATATCCCCGAACATCAATCTCTTGCTTGCTGACCTTATCAAAGGTTCTAACCGACTTCTCTATGAGCTGACCACTGCGAATTGCAGCATCAATTGCATTCGTTACATCAGAAAGTAGTACTCGCGATCCGGCATAACGGCTAGCCACTTTGACTAGATCGTGGTGTGCCCAAGACGTATCACGTTCTCCAAGGTGCTCAGTCGCCCACATGACGGCTTCGTTGGCTAATTGAACCCGCGCCAAAATCGCCTCGGATTGCCGCTCCAGGGATGGGGTATTCTCCCGAGACAGAGCTATGACCCCTTCCAATTCTGTCAGCTTCTCTTCACCCAATTCTGCATGCCAGCGATTCAGAAGTTCACCACGCTCAGCAGCGACTTTTCGATCCCGCGTGTCGAGCGTGGCGGTCTCCTTTTCCCCAGCCGTGGCCGTTTCACGAGTCTTTCCCCTAGTCTCCAGCGCATCTCCGATTGCCTCTGATCGTTTCGACAGTTCACGTACAATATCTTTACTTACCCCAGCAATCTCCCAGGTCCCATCTTTACCCTGGTGCTCTAGTCGAAAGCCCAGTGAACCAACCTCTTGAGCGAGAAATTGACGGTAGACCAGACCAAGGTGCTTTTGGTCAATGAAGATTGGTTTATTCTCCGTTGAGCGCCACTGGCCGTCATTTCGCTGTGTTAAGTTCATTACCACGCAGTGTGTGTGAAGCTGAGGATCAAGGGCACGACTGGTTGTGTGTTTGAAAGTGGCTGCGACCAGCGAACCTGTTTTCTCGTATTCAACGGTATCCTTAGTACGGTTGCGATTCCTTGTGACAATATATTCGCTCTCTATATATTGAAGTACCGCTTGGACAGCCCGGTCATGGGCTTCGAGAAGCCGTTTGTCGCCCGCTACCTCTGCCAGAATAGAAACACTCTTAGGTGCTGAAAAAGTGAGGTCGGTCCCTGGTTGATGTTTCCATTCGCCGTCACGGAAAGTGCCAACCTGTTGACCGTCTGGGAGCCGCCCATCCAGAAGTGATTTAAAAGTTTCCCGCTCCACCTCACCAACAAGACTGAGAGCCTCAGCTCCAGAGCCTACCCATGCGGAAGGAGATAGCCCGTCTACATAGTAGTCATCATGCTCAAAGTAATGACCGGCAGCTCCGGCACTTTTAATAGAAGACGCAGACATCATGATTTTTTGCCTCCTTTCCCAAGCAGGCCAAATACCAAATCATCATCCATTCCAACCGTTCCCAATACTGAATTTAGTTCCTGCTCTAAGTCACTTGGGCTTGGTATTGGCCTTTTAAACTCATCAACGTCCCGCTCATCGGAAATCTCTTTCGGAACATAGCCAACATCAGCTTCCATTTTTAAGGCTCGTGCGGCATTGAGCAGGCGCATACCAACCGTCTCATTCTCATCACCTTGAATAAAACCGTCAGCGATCTTCGGAAGCCTCAAGAAAGGAATATCAATACGGGCTTTACTCTCCACACCCCAAATTTTGACAAAACAAGACAAATCAGGCAGATCCATGATTTCACTGGGAAGAACAATTTTTCGGTTTTGACGTTTAGAACTGACCCGAACGCCGTCTCGAATGTCATCGGCGGAGTAGTTTAAGTCTTCATCAACTTCCTCACGCTCAGCTTCACCAAGTACCTTGGAGACCCATTCCGCAGTGTCGGCATTATTCAAACGGAAATGAAGCTGCGTGGAGCATAAGCCAAGTATGGTTTTAGAGGTGTTTTTCCCGAACTCTTCCTCTAGCTGGTTTATTTCCTGAATACCCAAAACAACAGCCGCACCGAAACCCCGCCCTTCGGCCATCAACATTGAAAGAGCAGGAATTTTTTTGAGGCTTGGTAGCTCATCGACAACAATCCAAAGAGTCCGTTCGTTATTAACCCCACGCGCCATCAACCCTTTGGCCGCAGCTTGTATCCAGGTCGAGATGAGAGGTTTCTGTATTTCTATTTCAGATTCTCGTACTGGTAAGAACAACCAACTATCATCGGCATTAGTTTCATCGCCTTCTGCTATCCAATCTCTTATTGAGAAGAATCCTTTTTTATTCTCTTCTTTCAACAGGCGAAGTGGACGAACACCATCTACGATGGTTGAACGGATACTTTCGAGAGTTCGCTCGTTATCTTCATTGAAATATGTCGCTGCTGGAGTGCCTGCAACCAGTTCTTTGAGTAACTCAAGGTCATTCCACGCTGTCGCCCGAAGAAGTGAAAGCAATGACTTCGGTCCATCTAGATATAAATTCTGAAGTGCGGCTGAAACAACGGCTCTGGCAGCGGATGTAAAGAATTTCTCAGAACCGCTATTACTATTAGAACTGGGTAAAAGTGTCTCAGCTATCCAGTCTGCATCGAATGGTGAGGCCATTTCTTCCCATGGAGTCCATTGGTGTGAGCGGCTATCTGCCGGATTGAGTATGTGATCAACTCTATCCCGGTAGAACATCTCTACGAACTCGCCTTTCTTGTCATATACCACGGCTCGGTCTCCACGAGCACGAATAGCTTTAAGCAAATGAGTTAGTGCAGTAGATTTACCGGCCCCGGTGGTGCCACTAATCAAGGTATGCTTTTTTGAAAATCCTGTGGGTAAAGGGAAATCGCCGAGGGTTAAATCAGAAACACCATGCTTTTCTACGATTTCTCCTTTCAATTTTTCGGCTGAAACAAGTTTCGCACCTCGAATATATTTGTCTTCTTTGATTTCCTTACCTCTTTTAACGGCCCTAACAACAAGATAAACACCAATAGGCAAGTACAATACAAAGAGCGAAATGAAAGCCAATCCAAAGGATTTGAGAAGCTTAACAGCAGCTTCCTGGAATAGTGGTTCATTTATCACCACAGAGGATGGCAGAGAGTCGCGTCCATCTAGGGCAACACAGGTTCCTATAGTCACGCTTGAAAATGGTTGTACTAGTCCCTTCAATTGTGCCCAAAGATATGTACTGGCGTTTTGCAAGACACATTCATCGGCGTCTATTCCGATGTATAACAGGCCACCGACAATCGCCAACAAAACACCAGGCAGAAAGATCCAAATTCCGCTGAATAACAACATCTGCTGGCTATGAAGCCATGTATCCGCACCACGAACAAAGTCACCGACTCGACCTTTTCTAATCGTTGCCATTTTCAGCACCTCCAATGAAATACTCTCGCAAAGCATTTGTGCGAGCTGAAATGACCTGTTTAGCCTCAGCCATTTCATCCTCAGAGCAGGTCTTTTTGAGCAGAAAATCGGTGGTTGCTACGTTGATCGACAGCAGGTTAATTAGCTGCTGATAAATCTCCTTCTGATCCACTTGTACATTTCTGATTTCGTGCAGTGTTGAGTCATTATTTAATGCCTGCTCAATCAAAGACACCGCCGTTTTACTAACCGTTTGCCCTGATTCTTTAGCTAGTTCCTTCAACAAAATATGTACTTGTCTAGGTGGATATATTTGTACGCGGTACGCCTTAGAAACTCCCATTGTAGTCCCCCTTATCCCTGATTCTCTTGCGTGTGACTCCTATGCAACTCTGCATGTGCAGCGGCACAGGGAGTCCCCTCAGAAGGCGCTACTGCGCCGGATGAGACAGACCACTCGCGGTGAGTGGGGTGTGGAGAAAAATCCGGGCGAAGCACGGCTTTTTCTTGCTGTGAGATGGGGTCCCCGAGCGCTAAGCTCGGGGTGATTGAAGAAAATAGTTCCGCTAGTTTTCTGGTAGAATATTCGCGTCGCTCTGCTGCCAAAAGTGCCAACTGAGAAGCTATGGTATTGATTGCATCAACGGCGGTACTAGATTCAGCAGCGATCTCTAATATTTTTAGATAGCTGCTACCGCAGCAATGCAGGCAGGTATAAGGGTTGTTAAGACTAAATTGATTACGCATCACTTAGCCTCCTGCCATCGGATATCAATGGAATCACAGTTTGGTAAATTGAGCTCCGCCATTGATTCATAAGACCGACTGATGGCTGCTGGTTCATCTGGCCATAAACCATGTTTACCTTCATTTTTAGTTTTTAATGTTACTGAGCAAACAGGTCTCTTACCTCGATTATCCCATTGAAATTTAACTTCAGGATTAAGATACCGGCCATGAATCACTATGGAGTCACACTGATACTTGTAAATGGTCTCCCGAATCTCACCAAGATCTTTCTTAAATTGATCCGAGTTGCCAGTATCGTGAGACACGTTGCATGACTCATTTCCGTTTTTTTCGTGAATAACGAACAGGTCGCGGGCATTAAGGAAGTAGTGGTCCATCGTGATTGAATCAATGCTTTTGGTTGTACAACCAGCCAGCATACCGACAGCGACGAGCGCAGTAGTTAAAGTGATCAATTTCATTGGTTTATCTCCTGATTGATTAAAATCAGGATTATTTTTACTTAGAGGGGAGTCATTGTTGGCACGCCAAACTGCCCAATTTGGACAAATCAGAAACTGGGTAAAATTAGGCAGATATCACCCAAAAACCACCTGTTGATGGCTTTCTGATGTAGCGCAGCCACAACTTTCCTTGGTCGTCATCGAAAAGCGACCTGTTGGTGGTGTTTTGGTGGTGTTTTGGTGGTATTCAGTAGGTTTTAGACAGTCTCCCCCCCTCAGAGTCATCTAAAAGCCACCTATTGGTGGTGTTTCAGTGACTTTTGAGATAAACAACGAATGCAGGTTTGTTTTTACAATAGACTGGGCTTAAGGAATGCACACAAGCCTCAGGGTAGAGAGATTTAATCTTCAGATCACAGATATCGGGATTCAATGTAAGGCAGTACATCATTCAGTTCGTCACTTTTCCTTTGCAAGTTCATTTGGGAGAAATGATGGTAAACATCTGGTCGAAAACACGCTTTTGCCCCAAAATGAGTCTAGTCGAGTGTCGCAAATGAGCGAATAGAAGATCTCTGGTCTTTATATTGAGAAGCACTGCAATTGAACATTTACTATGATTCCATTGCTCAGCTTTTTGTCGCATTGGCGACGGCAACCAAAGAGGGGCTGCCGCTTACCCTTCTCTGGACTCTCCCAGCGCCCCTAAAATTATGTTTATTTTCAGGCGTGATAAAAGGGTGAAAGGGTGTCGCCTGTTAGGTTTTTTTCAATGCTGCAAGTTGCAAGAGACGACTCCATTTTTCCGATAAGCTGCAAGAGACGACCCCACTTTCACTTTCAGGTAATCTATTCGCCGCTAACTTTAAGCGCTTGCTGATAAAAGACCCACTGCTGTTCAATGATTTCACGGAAGACTTTGTCTTGTTCTATAGGATGGATATCTAAATCCTCAAGCGTTCCTTGGTACAAGGTTTCACCACCATCCACTTCTGCGCGTAAAGCCTTCGCTAACACCTGCTCGGATCCTTCAAGTTGACCTAATAACGCTAAGGCGTATGCCTTGTTGCCAATACAGATACCAGAGGCACGCTCGCGAATCGCCAATTCAAATTTTTCTAAGGCTTGATTGAGGAGTATGTTAGCACCGTCAAACTCACTTTTCTGAATCAGTGGCTTACTCTGGCATAGCAAGGTAAACCCAACTTGATTAAGAGCCATCGCAACCTGCTCTCGCAAAGCCGGCGTTTGGTCGTCACCAACGTAAGCGATTAAGTCATTGTAGGTTTGGATGGCTTGCTCGGACTGATTTAGCTGGCCTTGCGTAACACCTTTGTTGAGCATGGCCATCGCAACCGGCTCTCGCAAAGCCGGCGTTTGGTCGTCACCAACGTAAGCGATTAAGTCATTGTAGGTTTGGATGGCTTGCTCAGGCTGATTTAGCTGGCCTTGCGTAATACCTTTGTTGACCATAGCCTTCACAACCTGCTCTCGCAAAGCCGGCGTTTGGTCGTCACCAACGTAAGCGATTAAGTCATTGTAGGTTTGGATGGCTTGCTCGGACTGATTTAGCTCGCCTTGCGTAACACCTTTGTTGAGCATGGCCATCGCAACCGGCTCTCGCAAAGCCGGCGTTTGGTCGTCACCAACGTAAGCGATTAAGTCATTGTAGGTTTGGATGGCTTGCTCGGACTGATTTAGCTCGCCTTGCGTAACACCTTTGTTGAGCATGGCCATCGCAACCGGCTCTCGCAAAGCCGGCGTTTGGTCGTCACCAACGTAAGCGATTAAGTCATTGTAGGTTTGGATGGCTTGCTCGGACTGATTTAGCTCGCCTTGCGTAACACCTTTGTTGAGCATGGCCATCGCAACCGGCTCTCGCAAAGCCGGCGTTTGGTCGTCACCAACGTAAGCGATTAAGTCATTGTAGGTTTGGATGGCTTGCTCGGACTGATTTAGCTCGCCTTGCGTAACACCTTTGTTGAGCATGGCCATCGCAACCGGCTCTCGCAAAGCCGGCGTTTGGTCGTCACCAACGTAAGCGATTAAGTCATTGTAGGTTTGGATGGCTTGCTCGGACTGATTTAGCTCGCCTTGCGTAACACCTTTGTTGAGCATGGCCATCGCAACCGGCTCTCGCAAAGCCGGCGTTTGGTCGTCACCAACGTAAGCGATTAAGTCATTGTAGGTTTGGATGGCTTGCTCAGGCTGATTTAGCTGGCCTTGCGTAATACCTTTGTTGACCATAGCCTTCACAACCTGCTCTCGCAAAGCCGGCGTTTGGTCGTCACCAACGTAAGCAATTAAGTCATTGTAAGTTTGGATGGCTTGCTCAGACTGATTTAGCTGGCCTTGCCTAACGCCTTTGTTGAGCATGGCCCTCACAACCGACTCTTGCAAAGCCGGCGTTTGGTCGTCACCAACGTAAGCAATTAAGTCATTATAGGTTTGAATTTCTTGTTCGGACTGATTTAGCTGGTCTTGCGTAACACCTTTGTTGACCATAGCCTTCACAACCTGCTCTCGCAAAGCCGGCGTTTGGTCGTCACCAACGTAAGCAATTAAGTCATTATAGGTTTGAATTTCTTGCTCAGACTGATTTAGCTGGCCTTGCGTAACGCCTTTGTTGAGCATGGCCTTCACAACCGACTCTTGCAAAGCCGGCGTTTGGTCGTCACCAACGTAAGCGATTAAGTCATCGTAGGTTTGGATTGCTTGCTCAGACTGATTTTGCTTGCCTTGGGCTAGGCCTTTAGCAAATAACGCTCTGCTGGCGAAATCTTTCAAGCTTGGATCAGTATTAGATCCGATATAACCCACCACCTTTTCAAAAGCTAAAAGTGCAGATCCGTAGTTTTTGTCATTAAAATCTTCTCGTGCTTTATCAAAAATAGTTTGCACATGAATAAGCTTTCCTTGGATTTCTTGTTGCCCGTGGAGCTCGTCGAACTTAGTCGAATACTTTTTTAGCTCGTCTTTGAAATTTTGTTCTTGTGCTTCAAGAAGACACTGACTTTCTGATTTGATGTATTTCTGCGCTTCTTTTTGTGCTTCTGCAACCGCACGTTTTTTAGCCGTAAAGCCTAACAAGATAGCCGCAACTGTAATGATAGCGCCAAAAACAGTCAGAATGAGACCCCACATATTGGTATTCCAACTAACGTCGCCAATCCTACGGTCATAAGATGCCAGTTCTTTAGCTTGGTTTTCAGTCTGTGCGGTTAGCTTTTCTTTCATTTCAACAAGCTGAACTTGCAGCCTATTTAGCTCTGCCTCGACATTTTTTAAATCGCTCCTGCTTACATTCTGTAACTGTAACGTCGCTTCAAGTTTTGCGCTTTTCGCTTGCAGCTCAATAAGCTGACCAATCAGCCAAGTTTGATCTACTACTGCTTGAGATTTTACAGCGGCTTGATTAGCTGCATCAGAAGCAAAACATGTTGAAGGGCTGAGCAATCCGATAGAGAACGTCAAAAATAAAATTAGATAGCGCAAAACGAGCATCCTTGTCCGACTACTGATACATTGGAAAAAGCGTTAAACGCGCAAAATACGCTGCCTCAATATACGGTAGTTAGGTTTATTTAAGTCATTGAATTATATAGTTGGTGTGTTGACTAAAACAAGCAGTTTTTAGTCCCTAAAAAACCAATAGGTAATCATGGGGTCACACATTAACGCGGTAAGTTGGGCTTTCTTATCATCATTGTCGGGAGGCGTGTTTCCGCTACTTACCCGACCAACGTAGTTTAAAAAGTAGCATTAAAGATCTGCTTCTGGCACTGAGCCGTCCTTTCGGCTCAAACTCATTTCTGTCCATTTTCATTTAAGGAAGGCTTACTAGCCGCCCTTCAACATTTTTTTCAACCGCTCGATGTGCTGCTGCGCTACCTTTGGATCGACCGAACGCGGTTCCGGTTTTTGGGGTAGGGCTTTCGGAATTTCTCCGCTGAGGTCCTCCCCCTCCAAGACTCGGCGGACAGTGATAGAGTACGCTCGCTGGAAAAGCGGCCAGCTTTTATCGCGAGGAAGATTGGCAAGCTCGTACTTGCCTGCCTCCCGTGCGGCCACGTAAACAGCTGGATGTGTCCATTTGCAGTCAACCGATGCCGGATGGGAGTTTCTAGACGCTTCTTTGAACGCTACTTCAGGCGTGGGCAAACCGAAATCTTCTGGATCTGGCTGGCACCATTTAACGAATTGCCCAAGCGACGGCCAAAATGGGGATTCTGATCGTCGAGCCTTCCTTAGTCCCCACTGGAGCTGTTGTTCAGAACTGATACCAGCTTCTACCAATCCCCGTGCCCATGATCGTTTCGCGGCGGCAATGTCGTGCTGACCTGGAAAGCTATGCTTCCATGCAGGGAAACAAGCTTGGAGTTCAGCAAAAAGTTTGTTGATGATGCCTGCCGCCTCCTGGAGGCGGTCAGGATGTGGCTGATGTTCTTTGCGAAGGCGTTTAACAATCTCCTCATTTTGCCCAAACCTGACAGTCCGGGCATGACTATCCAAGGAAATGATTTCGGCGATGTTTCGTGTAGCCATTGTCATAACCCCTCGGCCCATGAGGTATCGGTAAGATCATCAACTAGAGAGCGAGAGCGACGGTCAGAAGTAGATGCCTGTTGTTGCTCAGCATATCGTTGTCCTCGCATCATCCATGTACGCCATGCGCCTACCAGTGCCTCCTTGGAATTAAACTGTTGGGACTGACCACTGGGGTAGCCAACAAAAATCTGACTTTCCCATTCAATATTGACGAGCGGTGTCACAGATTCCGCCCAGTTGCGCATTTCATTAGTGATGACCAAATCGCGACGCGTAAATTTTTGCGAGGGAGAGCATTCTCTACTCTCTCTAATCTGTTTTTTTGATTCTGTTTTTTTTATTTCTGTCTTTTTTATATCGCCGTTTTTACCGGCGACGGGTGAACCATTGACGGCTGATCCATCGACGGAAAACCCGTCCATGGTTGCACCATGCCCTGAATTTCCGTTCATGGTTGTTTGAGCCTCCTGGTGCACCTCGGACACCCAGTCCCATGTGCCATCAGATCGCCTCGATTTGATTCGTACTAGATAGCCTGTATTTTCCAGTTCAGCGAGCAGGCGGCGAAGCTTGTCTCGTCCAATCGAGCACTCCTGTTGCAGCTGGTATGGGCGAACCTCCCAATTGGGCGGACGTGAAATCAGTTTCACTAACAGCCCCAAGGCGTCGAGTGAGAGGCGTGTATCGCGGATGGTTCCGTTCGGAAGGACTGTGAATTCCAACCCTTGGGCCCTGCGGATGATACTCATACATTACCTCCAGCGACACGATCTGAACGCACCATCGAGCGACGATTAATCTCCTCTTCAACTAATGAATTGACACATGCTGTAGGTAGTTTTGTTGAACGAGAAAGCGCTAATAACACATAAACAAAATGAGTGCTTGAGCCACTTGCTGCGGCCACATCGATCATTTGTGAAAATGGTTCCGACAATACAATCTTGCGGAAATAAGAAGGGTGAATTTGTACGTTCATAACAAACCTCAACGAATAAAAAGTTGAGGCACTGCGATCGCGGCTGTTGATAGCGCTCCGCCCCATTCGCGCCTGAGTAACGGGGGGTTATGGCGATACGCTTTAACCGGGCAGGCCGGAACCTGCAAGGCCGCTCAGGACTTAGCCCAGAACTCGCATTGGAACTTTCACATGTGAAAGTTTTTGCTTACCAAATCAATTAATCTGCTGTTTGTTTAGGGAGGCCAGCTACCTCACCAGTTTAAAAACTTACTATTAATATGGACGTAAATATCTTGCTGGCGATTCGAATTATGTCCACTCCGAACAAACTTGCGATTACTAAGCCAGCAATTACCATTTCAATTTTTGTAATTTGCGTGTACATAACAAATCTCCTCAAAACAACGGTTGTTGGTCACCAGATTTAGGGCGGGTAACATTATGTCCAAGACGGTGATCTGCTTTTGGATGCTCCCAATTACTCTTTCCACAAGTAGGACAGCATTTACTGACAACTTTATCTCTCAATCCAGGCCCACTAAAAACTTCACTCTGGCAATGTACACATTCAGCAAAAAAAGCTTCTCCGGCACTTATTTCCGTACAGGCTTTATAAAAACCTGAAATATCAAAATCATTTTTACTTTTCAGCCATGAATATGCTTCAAGGACTGATTCTAAATGAGTTAATTTCTCACGCAATTCACAGTAGATTTGTATTGCAGATGAATAATTCACCCAATCCGACTTTGACATAATATCCTGCCCATAATTCGCTCGGCGATGTTCTTTGATGGCTAAATCTTCTCTTATTTTTCTTATTTGCTTATAAGTAAAAGATGTTTCTTCCATAACAATGGAAGTAGAAAACCCTTCTTTTACAAGATAATAGCCAACCGCCCACCGATTGAGATGATGTCGAGTTGGTAAAAATGATAATGGTTTTAAGATGTTGGATTGCATAAAGCCCCCGCTCAAAGTGTTAAACGATGAACAGGTAAAGACCCCATGCCTTCCTGATGTCCTAATCACAAATTGTGAATAGGCTATTTGAATGGGCTGAGTTAAACTCAGCTAAAATAATATGCTGTTTAAAGGCCAGCTACCTATCTAAATAATAGCAAGAAGAAGGGAGTTGTCAACAACTCCAAAACCAAAATTGGTCAATTATTTCATTCAGTTAAGTTTGTTTCGTCAGAACAAATTTCCATTACTGTAATTATCGTAACCCTAATCTTTTTTCCATTTTGTCCCAAAAGGGCAGTTTGGCGTGCCTAAATATCTGCCGCCCACCCGCAAAATTCTCCATGCGAAAACGCATTTTTATTCAAGTGGAGATACAACAAATGCAAGTTTTTAAATACACCGCCCTGTCTGTAGTTATTTCCCTATCGTCCGCCGCTGCTTATGCAGGTACAGGGACGGGAACTTCTCAAATTTCAGCAACCCCGCCAGCTTTATCTGTGGTCGAAGTTCAGCCGTACACGATGACGTTGGAACGCTTGCCGGGAGCCGCCCCAACTGGCGGGTTCTCTTTAAAAAGTTGGGCGACCTATTTGGCGCAAAATCCTGAGGACACAGTACAGCCCGGTTGCTTAAAAGTGACAGGTGATATGGATAAATCGATTGGGATTACCATAACCAACCTATCTAACCCAACAGCGCCGGGTGGAGCAACCTTAAGCTTCTCTGGAACACCAAAAATCAACCTAACTACTTCAACTGTTGACTGCGCAGATGCGATTTCCAAAACAAGTACAGGCGTCGGTATAAACGCGGCACCAGTTGCAGCAACTACTTCTGCGTCAGGTGAACTCTACATCGCGTGGTCATACCGCCAACCAGCAACAGCAAGCAGCGGATACATGCAGCTCAGCACCTGGGAGGAAGGGATCTTTTCCGGAACGGTCGATATCACCGTCGATTACCAATAATTCCAAAGTGTCAGGGCCAGCAAATCGTTGGCCCTGACCATTGCTATTCACTGAGGTCCTCATGAAGCCCTTTACTAATTCAATCATGATGGTGACGCTAGCAGTTCTTCTATCAGCACCCGCGACTGCATTTCAACTTAAAGCCCATGACGTAGAGATCAGTCGTAAGTCAACGACTGAAATCCCAGTATCAAATACCCTAAATTCGCCAATAATAGTGAAAATCACCCCACCAGATGGGGTACAAGTATTTCCCCGACGCTTCCAACTGCTGCCAGGAGAGCGGCAAGTAGTAAAAGCACGAGAGAGAGATGGGAAAGTCTTATCTCAAAATGCAAAGATGGCATTTTCCTATGCCGTACAAAGCGAAGAAAAACAAGGTGTTCACTCAAGAATCACGCTGAGACTCCCGGTTAGGGAGGTGTCCCGATGAAGAAAAAACTTTCACATGTGAAAGTTTTTGTGCCCACGGTCTTGTTGGCCGCAGCTTTCACACTCACAGCTTCACCAACTCGTGCGGATGACTACCTGATGAAGTTTGTCGTGAACGGACAAAACAAGGGGGATTACCTTGTTTCTCGTGAAGTAGATAGCACCACGGCTGAGCCAGGGCTATGGCAAGCTGCTGGTGTAAACACAACAGCATCACTTCCCTTGGAAAGGCTAAACAACATTGGTCATGCCAAAATTGTTTGGTCAGAACAAACCATCTACTTTTACCCACGTAACAACGTAGCCAAAGCCAGAAAGGTCAAACCAGATGCTACAATTGAGCCAAATGCATCTAATCTGGATGTAAAATCCTTTGACTACTTTCTCACCTATCAAAGCAAAGGTGATATTTCGGGGAGCATCACGGGAACAGGCCGCGTCGCAGATCTCGATGTTGATGTTAGAGCAGGGTTAGGAGGGCAAGAATCATATTTCTCCAGCCAGTGGCACGACGAGGAGAACAGCAACGTCACAGACATTGAAGTCGGTCGTGTTCAGCGTTACGGGCTGGATGGTTTCTCACTCACGAATGAAAGTAGCCTTGCCACTGGATTATTTTCTAATGACCAAATTGAGCTTTATTGGCCTGTTGGAACACGGGTAGATGTTTACCGTGACGGAACCTATTTACAATCTCTGGTTCTGGATAGCGAGCCGTTCTCTTACAAAATTGAGCTGAATTACAGTAATAATCAATATAAATTTTATGCAGTTTTACCTGACGGCAGAACAGACACTAAAACAATCGAGAGAGCCATTTCGGGGCGGCTTGCGCCAGTTGGAGGCCTAAACTACCAAGTAGCTGTAGGCAAATCTCCAACCACTGATGAAAGCAAGTTAATTGGACACTTGAGCTACGGGATGACCAATGAATTGTCACTTTTCGCTGGTCAGGATGAGCAGGAAAGACAGTATTTTTCCGCTTTATACTCAAGAGATGACTTTTCATTTGAGCCTGCTTGGTATGGCAGTAGTGGATACGCTCTGAGCGGTTCTTGGCAGGATGACAATCTTGCGATCTTTGGGAAATTAAGTGATTTAGACAACTATCAATTACACTCTGTTAGTGTTTCATCACGTTCTTTGTTCCAACCAACTATTCAGTATTCTTCCCGCACGCACGGCGGCTATGAAACTCAGGAAACGACGCTACGCACGTATCATAGCACGCGCCTTGAGACACTGAATACATCAATTTCTTTATCTCCATACTATTCGAGTCGTTTAGCCAATGGTGTCAGATCCAACATCTTTGGAGGGCGGATGCTTGCTAGCATGAAGGCGGCTTGGCAAGTTTTGGCGTCTTATGAGCACGAAAGTAAAGATACTAATGGTATTAGAGATATAGAACGTTTCAGTGGAGAGATATCAAAACGATTCAGCTTGGGGCGCCTCACCTACCGCTACACGGCGAGCAATTTTGGTCATGGATGGGAAGGCCAGCAACAAAGCTTGCGTGCTGATCTTTGGAACTGGAAATTTGCAACTGTGTCAGCTTCGTTCAATCATTCGTCTGGTGGGGGTAACAACATTACTTTATCAGTCAGTGGTAGCTTTGGCCGCACGGGATTCTCAAGAACTCCTCAGCGAAATCAAGCTCAGTTGGAGTTATCAACCTGTGAAGATTTAAACCTTAACAGCATCTGTGAACCATCTGAGCCAGAAGTTGAAGGCATTAAAGCAACTGTCGCTGGGCGGGAAGTAGTAACACCAGCCATCATTGGTTCACTCACCCCCTATCAAAGTTACACCATTCAGGTAGGTAGCGGCTTCAACTTGTCCCCTCGTTACAAAGCTGTTGAATCAACAAGATTGATTAGAGGCGGAGTAAATAGGTTGCGTTTACCGTTAACTGAAATTAGAGAAGTTGAAGGCCAGCTTGAACGAGATGGAATTAGAGTGGCTCTAATTGACACAGAAACGGAAGATGTTCTGGCGGAACAAACTACTGAATTTGGGGGATGGTATCTGTTTTATGCTCCATCTGGGCGCAAGGTCAAAGTTGTTGAACAACCAGAGTAAAACTAGCCAAGAACTTTCACATGTGAAAGTTTATTTGCCTACTTCATTGTCAGCCGCCAGATTGCTCACCTGCGGCTGACTCTTCAGCTTCCTTATCAATAACTTTTAAAATTTTTTCTTTTTTTTCGTTGGCTTGTAGAACAACTTCCGGTTTTTCTTGCTCGATGATTTCATCTAACGTTCTTGCCATAATGCCCTCCTTCTAACTACAAGCTATTATAAACTATAGATGTTAAATAATGAGAGAGATTATCTATGACGCCGTTGATATGGGGACTATTGGGATTGTTTGCCTTCTTCACAGTAGTCACGATAGGAAGCCTGTACCTTTACAGCAAGCAGGATAAGCATTGAGCTCTATTTAACCGAAATAACGCTCCATGTGTCCGTATTGGGCAGTTTGAGAGCCAATATATCAGAGGAACAAGTGGGAAAATAACAGCAAGTAAAGTAAGCATAAGGAAAGAAAATGACTGACAATCAACTTGCTGAAATGTTTGATAACATTCGCTCATTAAAAGCCATGACAAAAGAAGTCATGACTGTAAACGAGTGCGCCCAATACACCGGGCTTTCCGTATCATATCTCTACAAGCTAACCCATAGAAAACTGATCCCTTTTTTCAAACCAATGGGAAAACGCCTTTACTTCAAGCGCACAGAAATAGACCAATGGTTACTGAGAAACAAGCAAGGAGAGCTCTATGAGGCAAGCTAGCAGATACTCTCCTCCACCTACAGACGAGCGTGGAGCTCTTCTTTATGCTTATCGTGAATCTGAGCGCTTTGTAAAGGAGAACGAGCGAGAGCGCATCACAGCGATCAGCAGAACAACCTGGTGGCGATTGGAGAAAAGCGGACAAGTGCCACAAAGGAAAAGGATTGGCGGTAGTACCGTATGGCTCTTATCAGATCTTCTTGCTTGGATGCAGAAGTAACGGAATAAAGGCAAGTCTTGCTGTATGATTGTGCCTGAATGGTGCTCTAAGCTGGTATTGTTTCGCTTTTGCCAAATGGTGAGTGAACTGGTAAGTGTGAACATTGAATCACGGCAAAAAATCAACCTAAGCAATTGATTTCTAATAGAACATACTTTCTACTCCACGAGCAGATCCAGAATATTGAATAAAGCTCACTAGCTTCAACAAAATTGCCACCCTCGAGTGGCACTTGTCTTTTACTCTTCTTTATTTTCGAGTGCTTCTTCTCGGCGTAGATAAGCACCGGCTTCATCACTACTTGCACGCAGTTGGTGGTTTTGATCCACCGCTCTCGTTTGCTGATTGAGTTGGTACACTTGTGAGGCATTGCCTAAATCACGCTCGCTGGTAATTGCGGCGATGGATTCTCGGTCTTTTAAGAAGCTAATCACATCTTTACGGATGTCGCTTAGCTGTGCATCGTCTTTATGCATTTCTAAAATATGTCTTGGGTGCTCTAGGTTTTTCATGCCCGTGGCAGCGAAGGTCGTTGATACTATTCTCGACACCACTACCCAAGGGGTAATACTGCTGCGTACAAGCGTATTTTCAGAGCGCGTGGAATCGTGAATGCCAGTACCTGTTGATATTTTAGACTCAGTAAATGTCCCTTCACACTTAAAATAAACCAGCAGAGATTCAAACTGCATCTCGGCATAGAATACGTGTGCAGCATTGGTTAGCATTGACGCAAACGATTTAATCAATAAGCCACTTAGCAGTAAATGCACGGCTACCATCACAACAGCGCTGAACGATGCGATGTTTTCTTCGCTGAAGGCACTAGAAAAATTACTGATATTGGCGCTCGTTACATAGTGGTAAATATCTACTACGGCATAAGCAAAAAAGACGCTTAATCCAAGGGTCACCAGCAGCAATAAGTTACCACCAAGTAAAGATAAAAACCTAAAGCGTTCAAATGATTTACCTAAATCTAGGGGTAGAACTTTAGGTTGTACTTCTTGGATCATTTCGCCTTTAAAGCCACCTTTACCATCAACTTGTTCTTGTAAGCTGGGATCTAGCTCACGATAAACCCGGTTTGGTACTTCTTTATAACGGCGATTAGCCATCACCAAGTTGTCGAGGTTAATAAATATCTCGTTTGGATGTACTGATTCTTGCCAGTTTTCTCTTAACTCAGACACTTCAACCACTGGGTTTACTTTGTCTAAACGCGCTTTAAGCATAACAGCAATAATCGCGCTACAGCCAAGTGCAAGCAGGATAACGCCCGTGAGATAAGCCCAAGTATGAAGACTAGGCAAAGGCGCAAAAAAGAGCTCAATATCGGCTTTGCTTAACTTTCCTTCATCCATGATGTAAGACAAAGTTAAACCAATCAGGATTGGTAGCACAAAAGAGAGCGAAATCACTTTAGTGAGGGTCGCACTCCCCAAAGATTCAATGGCATGTTCCGCTTTGCGTGAAATCGGTTTAGCCGCGCTATACCAACATGACAAAATATATATCATCAGTAAGGTGCTATAGATTGGGAAAGTCAGCTCCCCAGCATCACCGGCAAAGCCAGAAAGCGATACAAACGCCACCACACCATAAAGCACAAGTGCGGTTAATGTACTCACCCATGCACCAAATAAGCGTTGGCTCATATTTCTGATAGGGTAAGGGAGAAAGAGTAATTTAGGTGCAATGCTGTGAAGTAAACGCGATAAGAACCCTTTCGGCTCTACAAACGTGCTGTTCTTTCGGCCAATCAACATTTCTTCTAGTGTTTTAGCACGGTAAGCCACATCAGCCTTTTCTTGCTGGGCGGTTGAAGTTTCTGATTTACTGAAGTTATAAGCTAAAGAGGTAGGATGGTTACGACCCACAAAAAAACGCAGCGTTGCATATATTCCTTTTGCAAGAGAGGTGCTCCCAAGACCTAAAATCAACATGCCAAATAGCATGATGATCCAACCCATACCCGCATCGCTCTTAACGGAGCTGGCGGCAATCACCAGTAATGCAATTCCAGCAATAGTTTGTATTGCACCACGAATAGCAGTGATTTTACCTTCCGTTTTAAATGGGTTTTTAAGCCCTAAATCAATAGAGCCATAATCAAAAGCCACTAGCAGCCTCCTTGTATAAACAGTCCAATGTCGGTGGCTAGGAGGTCGTCTAGTTTACGCAGCGTCCAGCCACACCTTTCAATTTCTGCAATACTCTGCACAATAACTTGTTAAGTTGCAACGAGTTTCGTTTGAATTCAAAGAAGTTCCCACTTACTATTATCAAATCGTCTAACTTCGTTACAATTAGGCGAAATAGACAGAAGATAAAGCCACTCGTTTTCTACCAATTGTTTTACAACTGGGTGTGCTGTCATGATTCGCTCTAGTGCTTCGGTTGGTGCTTGTACAATTACGCTCAAATGTTGTGGGGTATGCATCCATTTGTCACCGTTGTGAACGGATTGCATTGGCAGACCAATTCGCAAATCTCCGCCATTGCCTTCAAACACTCCAATTCTGCCCCCCACGACATTATGCAACACCTTGTTACCACTGCCGTATTTGTGGGTATCGGTTACCGAAGCGTTATATTGCATATTGATCCAGTTAGTGACGAGCATAGGGGCGGTTAAAATAGCAGTTAACTGGCTAAAGTCTTGATCTTGCTCGGCGCTGTATTCGTGCAAAAAGACTCGACCTTGCAGGTCAATCCCCTGCGTAACTTGTCTCGGCGCAACCACAAATGCCGCATTGTTGGCAAGGCCCCATTCCGGCCTAACTTGAGACCAATCTTTAGTACGGGCTATAAATCGCTGCTCTAATTGCTGTTCGGATAACGCTTTACCAGTTATCGCAAGCGTATGGGCGCGCTCTACTCGAGCCAGATGCGCTGCTTGCTTTAACCAGCGGGTTATCTCTATATCTACATCACCATAGAGGATTATTGTTTCAGTGGTGGTATTATGTAGCGCTGCAACAAACCGTGTTTGCGATGGAATAGTGGTGCCCTGCGCAATTAATTCTGCGCGTACAGCTTGGTCATTAAGAAGTTGCGCGAGTACTTTAACATTTACTTCCCCCGACTGGCCGCCACATGCACCACATTGCAGCCCGGCTTCATGTAAATTATTGGTGGTATGCGCTCCGTGGCCAACCAATAGGACTGTATCAGCAAATTCAGTCAGTCCCATTCCTTTTAATATGCCAGCTGCGAGTTTAGCTTGCTCCAAAACAGTAACTTCTTGCTCGCCTTGTTTTAACTGCCACTTCCTTGAATCAATATGGCTATCGACGGGGTGCCGAGTTTTTTGCAATGAAAACACTTTGCTAAATAACTGATAAAAGTAACTCATCCCCATCGACTCCACCATCGAAAATGAAGCTGCCGCAGAATGAGACCAACTATGCCAACGGCCTGCTTGCTGGCGTTTTGTGGCAAGGTGCTGGGGTGCGGGCGTTTGTATTACGGTGATTGGTGCTTTTAATAATCCGGGTAACTGTGGCCGACTAAAACGGCAGTTAGTCGCATGATAATCAATCGGTAGGCCAAAAAATCCAGCATAGCCTATGGTTTGAATACCTGCGTTTTGAGTTTCTAACGCACGGCGGATCACCTCTGAGCGCACATCAATACAAAAAGCCGCTTGTAAGGTCGGTGTGGCTTGCTCACGAGCCCCCTCAGATTTTACCTGTTGAGTCTTTAGCTGCCCCACTAAAGTGGCTTGATAACTGAGCTCGAGTGCCCGCTGAAATACCAAGCGCGGCAACAATGCCTTTTTATGTTCAAGCACAATCTCAGCAAGTTGCAACTTTTGCTTGTTCCAATGGTATTGAATACGGGTAAAGGTCGTTGGGTGGCACTCACTCACATAACGCCAAATCACCAGCTCCCACGCCATTCGAATGGCCAATAGCGCACGCATATCGGAATCCGGATGCTGAGCAAGATCCGCTTGCCAGCGTTCATAAGCCGCCCAAGATGCCCAGCCATTAATATCCAACAGTAGCATGTGCGCATAATCACTCAGCTCATTAAAACCAATCCCTAAGGTGTCAACAGCGAGTGCAATTAAAGACTCAGGAGACGTTGGCAAAGCCTTAAAGTAATCCACTAAGCCCGATTCCCCCATGACGATGCTTATCCCCAAATCTCGTGATACGGTTTCATGCCAGTGACGATACAAACAGAGTCTCTCTTCACCTTGGGTTTGTTTGAGAATAGGCTGTACCTGCTGATAATGCGCGGCGCAAAATTGGCTGATTTGGTGACTGATCTCCTCTTGCCAAGGCATCTTATGCTCAGAGCGATAACGGTCAAGCAAGTCCGCTAATGTATGCCAATGTGGCAACTCGCCACAGTGACTTTTTTTGAGCCAATTAAGTAGCGCATTGGTGCTGCGATCCACCCCGTAATGTACCGCAGATTGCTGCAACGCTTGCTCTGAAATCGCCTCTTGCTGCCATTGTTCAAGATAAAATGCCACGGGCATCAGCATTCTAACCTGTGCCAACGCACTCATTTTATTGACCACAGCATCAAAAGGCAGATCGCGCATCCCCCAAAACGGATTCACTGCGATCAATTGATCGAGCGGCCAAGTTGGCGCAATACGTGTTTCAGCATTCAGTAGTTGTTGCTGTTGCGGCTTGGATAGCTGAGTCTGTTTGTTATCTTGTGTGTTTATCATTACTTCTGCTCCTCGTGCCCTGCAGCATAGCGATGAATGGCTAGGTGTTTCTGCTTTTTAATGCTTGGCAAATGGACGGGCCAAAGTAATATGGTTAATCGTGTCATCCACTCGTCTAAATACAGGCCGGCATACAACACCCGAGAGAGTTTTTGCACCGTTACCAAATGTGCGCGGTAATAGAGCAGATAATTTACTACGATGAGTAACACTACTAAGCTGAGCAACCAAATATCAGCACCATCGAGTGCTTGCGCTCTAAGATCATTTGGTAGCGCGACCACCAAGTGCAATAGCCATTTTTGCGCACTATAGGCTGCCAACAACACAACGGCTGCGGTGATGATTCTAAAATAGCTGCTAGGGGCTTGCGCCTCAAAACGCAGCGCTAACCACACCGTTAATGCCCCAACCATTAATCCCCAAATACTGATAGGACCTTGATATTCAATGACGACTGCAGCAGCTGTCGTGAGGCCAGTTGCCACGACAAGTGCAATAAGCCATTGCCACAAGGGCGGTTCAAGCTGGTCGCTCAAGCGACGAGTCAAATCTTCATGGATCCACTGGCTTGAGTTTAAAAATGCGTGGGCCTTGTAGGCTGAATGCGCTAATAAGTGCAGCAGCGCTAATTCATAAAGTCCCAAAGCACACTCCACTAGCATCAGTCCCATTTGTGCACAGGTTGACCAAGCCAAACGCACTTTTAAACTGATCCGCGTTGTCATGATAAGTGCGGCCAATAATGTCGTTATTCCTGCCACGATTAAGATCAGCCATTTCGCAGCTTCTACACGTAAAATCAAAGGGCCAAACATCATCACCAAAAAACCGCCCAAATTAATGATCCCTGCATGCAGCAGCGCACTCACCGGTGTGGGCGATTCAACCACTTGCATCAACCAGCCATGCACTGGCAGTTGCGCGCACTTTATCAGTGCCACAATTGCAAGTAAGCCAGCTGCAGATTGCTCTAGCACAGTCAGTGTCGTTGCGTGAGTTAAGTAATAGTCGGTGATGCCATTAAGCTGGAGCATGCCAGTGCTGAGGTAGATACAAATAAAAGCCCCAAGCAATGCACTTTCTGCCAAGCGCGCCAAAATAAACTTTTTGTGTGCGGCCAATGCCGCTCTCGGGCGGTTAGGATAAAACAGCAGTAGACGATGGAGACTCAAACTAATGCCGACCCAAGCCAACCAAAATAGGATTAGGTGATTACTAAGCACCACAATAGTCACGCTCAGTAATGTGGTAAGTAGATAGCGAAAATAGCGGCCCCGGTGTTTTTCACCATGTAAATAGTGAATGGAGTAACGCAGTAAAATAAAGCTCATAAAGCCAATTAATGACACCACGCTAAGCCGTAAAAAGTTTATTTCAAACAGGCCACTAGCAATATCACCTTGCGTTGCCCAACTCCCCCAGCCAAGAGCGATACAAATTGCCACACCGATGGCAAAACCGTTCGCGATACGAAATAACCCAGCGTTACTACGAGACGCTTTGCTCATGAAAGACGCAGCAATCAAAAAGTGTAATAGCAACAACACCACTAAGATATTAATCATCGCTTTCTATGGTTCTCACCTAAGTCTTGAATTAGGTCATTATTCCAACCTTTTTAATTTAATAAAAATAGATATAATTTAACTATTCGTTCTATTTTACTTATACATAGATGAGCCGACTTAATTATCACCACCTTTACTACTTTTGGCAGGTTGCCAAGCTCGGAAACCTGACTCAAGCCGCTAAAGAATTACATGTTTCGCAATCTGCGCTCTCTGCGCAAATCAAACAGTTGGAACATAATGTCGGAGTATCGCTATTTGAGCGTGTAGGCCGCAGCCTAATGCTTACCGATCAGGGTAAAAAGGTATTAAGCTATGCCGATGATATTTTTACCACAGGGCAAGAGCTCGAAGCCTTGCTAAGCAAAGGCGTACAGTCAACTACCCACGTAACTATTGGGGTGTTGACCACTCTGTCACGTAATTTTGTAGAAGCTTTTATTAGCCCTTTGATGCGACGCAGCGATGTACAATTTAAGTTAAAGTCAGGCAGTATTTCAGAGCTACTCAACGGCTTAACTAATTATGAGCTGGACTTAGTGCTTACCAACCGAACAATAAATCTAGATACGTCAGACCCCTATTGGCAGTGCCAACTAGTAGCCAAGCAACCGCTGGCGATCATTGGTCCGCCTGCGCTCAAGCCAAGCACGCCATTTCCACAAGGCTTTGAAAAAACACGCTGGATCTTGCCACCTGCCAACTCAGATTTACGCACCGCATTTAATGCACTGTGCGCTCAGTATCAGTATTTCCCCAACATTTTGGCAGAGGTCGACGATATGGCGATGATGCGACTACTGGCACGAGACAGTGGCGCGGTGGCTGTTTTACCAGCCGTAGTAGTAAAAGACGAAATAGCCCAAGGGGTGCTACAGCAGTATCAGGAACTGCCTAATATTTATGAGTATTTTTATGCGATTTCAACACAGAAAAAGGTTGTTCCTGAAGCGATTAAAATCCTGCTGCAAGAAGCGCGTGATAAGCCCGCACATTTTTAAGCGCGCTGATTTTTATTCACCTGAAAGTATTAGAAAATCACGATTTATTTCTGTTTTTTAACTTAACCCATATTAACGTAAGAAAATTGGCCTAAGCACTTGACCAATTGATGTTTATTTAGCAAGCTGAAACTATAGGATAAAAATTCGACGAGGCAGTTATCGTGTTCAAGCTTGCGCACAATGGCAATATCTTAATGGATGTGAAGTCTGCTTCACCGCCCAGTGCCGCGTTTGTGATTGAAGCCCTTGAAAAGTCACAATTTGCCGATTGCGAAATCGATCACGACTCGATTAATGCCTTTTTCCAAAGCGACTTCCCCGAGAGCCAAATTGTTGTTGCTAAACAACATGATGCTGAATTTGAAGTCACCTTAAGTGACGATAAAATGCAGGCCTTTGGGCAACTTAAAACGGCTCGTGGTGGTAAAGCGATATCATTAGAAGAAGCGAAAAAAGCCATTGTCAAAGCTGGCGTCAGTCGTGGCTATAAGCAAGCTTACCTAGAAAATATCCTGCGCAAACAATTTGAACTTCCACCAGGTGAAGAGGCATCTGGGCTAATCGCCCAAGGCCGACCCCCACAAGACGGCCAGTCAGCAAAATTACTGCCGCACGTACAAACTTTAAAAGAAAGGCTCAAGCAGCCTAGAATGCGTGAAGATGGCACCGTTGATATGCGTGACTTTGGTAAGCTTGCAAGCGTTGCACCGGGAGATTTACTGGTCACTCAAAAGCCCGCAACGCCAGGTAAAGAAGGCTTTACGGTTAGCGGTGAAAGTATTGAAGCAAAGCCCGGCGAATCGTTCCAGCTTATGGCGGGTGAAGGCACCGAGATCAACCCCAACAACCCACTAGAGCTTATCGCAACTATCGCAGGTTGCCCCTCAGATATCGCCAATGGTATGCGCGTGGATGATGTATTTACGATTGCCGATGTCACAGTAAAAAGTGGTCATGTCGACTTTAATGGCAGCGTCATAGTCACTCATAATATAGAACCTGGTATGCGCGTTACCGCACAAGGTGATATCACAGTGCTCGGCACGGTAGAATCTGGAGAACTTATCGCTGGTGGTCATATTGAAGTGCGAGGTGGCGTGATAGGCCATGTTGACCATCAAAATAATGAGCAAGGCTTAACTTGCAAACTTATCGCCAAAGGCAATGTTGAGATTGCCCATGGGCAATATACTTACCTTGAAGGCGATAACATTATTATCAATAAGCAAAGCAACCACTGCGATATTAAAGCGCAAAAGCTGATACAAGTTGGCGCAGGCGATCATCCAAATGGCAAGCTGATAGGCGGCTCAATTATCGATGCACAAATGGTGGTTGCAGGAGAGATTGGCAGTGAATCTGGCGCTAAGATGATGATTTATCTGGCACGCAAAGGCCTTAAAATCACCCAGGAAACCGACACCCTGTTCAAAGAAGTCGCCGCCACCAATGATGCCCTAGATCAACTACAGCAAGCGATTGAAAAAGCAGAGTTAGTAAAAGACGCAGCTAAAAAGCAGCAACTCAAAACTAAAATTGGCGCAACACAGATGCACTACTGCCAGCAAGCCGAGCACCTTGAGCAAAAGCTCAGCCAGCTTGATCACGACTTACACGAACTACTCGAGAACACAAAACTTGCAGCAAACAAAGCACTTCATTCAGGGGTTGAAATCCATATTTTTGACCGCGTGTATAAAACAACCCGCAGTTATCCCCCTTGCTCAGCAACGCTACAAGAAAACCAAGTTAAAATAGACTTTAAAACCGCAGGCTCCTAGCCTGCACTTTATTTAGCGCTGACATTTAGAGCAATACACTGTGCTGCGTTGCCCTAGGCGTATTTCTTTTAATGGCGTTTCGCAACTTACGCAAGGCTCACCTTTGCGACCATACACCAGTAATTCTTGAGTAAAATAACCCGGTTTACCATCACTTTGAGCAAAGTCTTTGAGTGTCGTTCCCCCTTGTTTGATAGCTGCACTTAAGGTTTCCTTGATGATCGGTGTCAGTAATTGGTAGCGTTTAAGTGAAATTTTACCAGCTTCTTTTTTGGGGTGGATCCCCGCTTTAAATAAAGATTCATTGGCATAAATATTACCCACACCAACCACCACATGATTATCCATAACAAATTGTTTAATCGGCTGCTTTTTGCCTCTGCTTTTTTCAAATAAGTACTCTGCAGTAAAAAGCTCGGTCAACGGCTCAGGACCCAGCTTTTCAAAAACGCTATGATCTTCGCCCGTACCTTGCCATAAAAAAGCGCCAAAGCGACGCGGGTCATTTAATCTGAGCGACTTACCTGAGGCCAGAATGATCTCCACATGATCATGCTTTTTTAGCGGCTCAGTATTATCAACAACACGTAAGTTTCCTGACATCCCCAAATGCAAAATCGCAGTGCCATGCTTGGATTCGATAAGCAAATATTTTGCCCGTCGCTTAACCGCAAGCACCTTCTCACCTTCAAGCAATTGTACTTCTTCTGGTACGGGCCATCTCAGCTTACCATTGTGTACTTTTACGCTTTGGATAATATGTTGCTCTAAATACGGTTGAATGCCTAAACGGCTCACTTCGACTTCTGGTAACTCAGGCATAATTCACTCTATTACTGTGTGGTTTGAGGTATTACAATTCTATCGGTAGAAATAATGCTTTGGCTTGCACGCTATCAAGCTCAAACCAACGCTGTTGTTGTTTATCAAATAATACAAAGCCATTATCGCTTCGATACAGCTGGTAGCTAAGCGGAAGCTCTTGAGTTGCCAGCCAAAACTGCGCAGCGCTCAGCGCTGGCTCCAACTGCTTTGGCGCCTCAACAACCAATAGCTGTAAACTTTGCCACTTGGCAACAAGCGCACGTAAGGCATCTTCATTAAAGCTCTGGTTTGAGCCTTGCGGTAACTCTATACGCCAGCTTGTACCAATGCGTTCAATTTTATAGCCAGGAAATGCCACGGTTAAGACAAAGCTTTGCTCTGGCAGCACAGCTTGTATCTTTGCTTTGTCGTCACTGGGATTCAATTTATAGTGGAGGCCGTTGAGAAAAAAGATCATCAGTAACATGGAAAAGATCACCACGTTATTCCACGCCTTACGGCTCATTTGAATCATACCCATCTCCTAAGCGTTTGAACGGTTAGTGTATAATACTAATTTGTATTTATACATGCTCAATTAGCCCTTGCTCGCCTAGGCTATTTCGCCTAATTCAATAATCTGTCACTAGCGCACGCTATCTACGCCAAATTGCGCATTTACACTATTTAAATGACAAGTTATTTTGCTAGAATGTGGGCAAAATTTTAAGGAGTTCCGTCAATGGCAATGTATGTAGTGGGTCATAAGATCCCTGATTCAGATTCAATCTGCGGTGCAATCGCACTTGCTTATTTAAAAAACCAAATTGGTGAAGAAGCAATCCCAACGCGTTTGGGTGAAGTCTCACCGGAGACTCAGTTTATTCTTGACCGTTTTGGTTTTGAAGCACCAGAGCTTAAGATGAGCTATGCTGGCGAAAATGTGTATATCGTTGACCACACTGAAAAAACGCAAGCACCAGACGACATCGATAAAGCAACTGTAGTTGGCGTAGTTGATCACCACAAACTAGGTGACCTTACAACCTCAACACCACTTGAGTGTTGGATCCGCCCTGTTGGCTGTAGTAACACGATTATTAAAATGATGTACGACTTCTACGATGTAGAAATCCCAGCAAACATTGCTGGCATCATGATGTGTGCAATCTTAAGCGACACAGTCATCTTCAAATCACCAACTTGTATCACTGCGGATATCAAATGTGTTGAAGCACTTGCAAAAATCGCAGGTGTTGATGATGCTAAAGAGCTTGGCATGGAAATGTTCAAGGTGAAATCAGCAGTTGAAGACACACCTATTCGTGACCTGGTCATGCGTGATTTCAAAGACTTTAACATGAATGGCAACCTTGTTGGTATTGGCCAGCTTGAAGTGGTTGATCTTGCCGTATTTGATAAGATCAAAGATGAACTACATGCCGATATCGCGAAATTAAAAGAAGAAGGTAATCGCCACAGTGTGATGCTACTACTTACTGATATCATGAAAGAAGGCTCACAAATGCTGATCGCTTCTGATGATGAAGCGATCATCGCAAAAGCATACAACGTAGAGCCTGAAGCAAGCAAAGTATGGTTAGACGGCGTACTGAGCCGTAAAAAGCAAGTTGTGCCACCATTGCAAGACGCATTCGCTGGTTAATACTGTCCGCCGAGGTGAACGCCTCGGCTGTTTTTATGCTGCACCTCACTCCGGGTATATTCGCTTCCTTTGTCAAAGACTTGAATGCCGCGTGCCATTCACATCACCTTATTCAAATCAACTTGCCCGTGAGCGACTGTATCGCACAAGTCGGTGACAAGACGCTATTTGGCCCGAGCGTAATTGCAGGCGGCGTAGAGCATAGCTTAAAAATGACCTCAGGATGGGTAATATTAGTCGAGCCAAAAAGCTTGTATGGTAAGCAACTACAGGGCAATAACTGCGCAGCAATCAAGATAAATACCGCACCAAATAGCAATGCCAAGCTTGCTGAGTTGATACACATAGTGGGACTTACCAAGCTAACGAAGACGGATTTAGATCCACGAATTGACCATGTATTGGCGCAATTAGATGCGTGCTTTAGCGCACAAACCTGCCTTAAACCCAGTCACTTCAGCGCCAATACGATTGCCGAGTCACTTTATCTCTCGCCAAGTCGCTTTTTACACCTGTTTACCGAGCAAGTGGGGATAGCATGGCGACCTTATGTGCTGTGGCGCAGGCTGATCTGCTCAGTTGTCGCCATACAACACGGCAACAACCTTACACAAGCAGCCATGCTCGCGGGGTTTGCAGATAGCGCTCATTTGAGCCGTACGTTTAAACGGCAGTTTGGCATTACACCGACTGAGACATTAAAAACACAAAACACTTTGGACTAAGTTAATTGGACTAAACTAAGCCGTCTGTTTACTACCTCGTTTATAAGCTTCACCAATCAACTTGACCATAGGTAGCGACGATATGATTAATACGACGAGAAAAATAATCGAATGAACAATCATCTCATCGACCGTATAGCCAATACGAAACTGAATAAATGCTTGGATCTGAATGTAAACATTGGCAGCAATAAATAGTGCTAATGACACGCTCCAAAACCACACATCTGTGATAGGACGCTTGCCATAAGCGACGCAAAAGGCACCAAATACATTTAAGAGATCTGCGACCAATAACACAATCCCAGTAAACATGCTTGATTCTATTGCTAAATGATCCGGCAGCGTAAATGCATCATAGATTGAGGCAATAAACGTCAGTAGTAAGAAATAAAATAAGACTTTCCATTTCATGCGATCGACTCTCCATAACCGTAAGATATGTTATCGCGGTCACTTGGTCGCTGCTTCCATGCTTTCTCAATACATACCTTATCAACAATCTTTGTTGTTTTTCTCATAGGCTCCTTCCCTAAATACAAAATTAAAAAAATCTAATTGTATACCCATTAACTAACTATGAACTTAGCCAGTTTATTCAAGCTTAGTTACCTAAATTGCATCACACAGCTACCAAAATAGGAGTATAACCATGAAGCAATTTTTAGTAACTACCCCTTTAGTTGATTATCAACATTCAGCGATCCAAAGTTTAATAGAAGCAAAAGGTTGGCAGCAACTTGATACCATCACGGCAGCGGAGCAAATCTATAACTTCGTCAAAGACGACATCGAATTTGGTTATAGTGAGACAGATACACTAACTGCAAGCCAAGTACTTAAGCAAGGCTATGGACAATGTAATACCAAAGGAACGTTACTGGTTGCACTGCTACGAGCTTGTGATATTCCCACCCGAGTTCATGGATTTGAGATAGCCAACGATCTTAAGCAAGGGTTAATTCCTACCCTACTGACATGGTTTGCCCCAAAAAGTATTATCCATAGTTGGGTTGAGGTTTATTTAGAGGAGCGCTGGGTAGAGCTTGAAGGTTACATAATAGATGACGGCTACCTTAAACAAGTTCAGCAACAGTTCTCAATGGCAAAAAACTTTACTGGATTTGGTATTTCTACTCCCTGTTTGCAGCAACCCGATAATCGTTTTTCGTTAAATGGTGCATATATTCAAAAGCAAAGTATCACACGCGATTTAGGGCTTTATACAAGTCCAGATGCGCTTTATCTGCAACACAAAAATCTAACTGGCATCAAGCAATGGCTCTATGCACACTGCTTTAGACATTGGATAAACCAAAGGGTAAGGCGCGTCAGAGCCGGACGCTTCAACTAACTTGAGCGTGCAATAGCAACTTGGCTGTGATTGTGGTTGGTGTATTCAACACCACCTTTACTGCGCGGGGATCACGCAGTTGCGGCCTGCAGCTTTGGCTTGATACACCGCGTGATCAACGGCTTTTAGCGAGTGACCAAAAGGCAAATTGGTATTGACTTCGGCAACCCCAAAGCTTGATGTAATGGAGATCTTCCCTGATGGCGTAGAGATAACCGATTGCTCTATTTCTTGTCGCAGGCGCTCGGCGATCACCATCGCTGAATTTACCGGCGTGTTAGGTAACAGCACAATAAACTCTTCACCCCCTAAGCGGCACATACAATCTTCTAACCTCAAGGTATTTACACAGATCTCAGCAAAGCTTTTTAACACTAAGTCACCGGTTTCATGACCATGGTTATCGTTGATTTTTTTAAAGTGATCTATGTCTAGCATCATCATACTAAATGGATGGTCAAAGCGTGCATGACGACTGATCTCACGTTTTGCGTTATCCATTAAAAAACGTCGATTACTCAATCCAGTGAGTGGATCTTTAAACGCCATGTCAGTGAGCTGAAGCTGTAACTGCCATAACTCTTTAACCAGTAATCGGCGACTACAGCAGTCCGCAATCATCTCCGCAAAAGCGATTTCATCTTTGTGCCACGTACGTACACCATTATTCCCCTCACAACACACCACTCCGTGAGGAATACCATTTTTAAAGATCACCGTATCTAACATGGTTACTATGTGGTTTGGGGTTAAATAGCATTCTTTAAATTCGGACGTTCTGGGATCGGCGGCAGCGTCGTTCGCATCTATCGATTGACCACTGTTGATTGCAGAAAAATAAGCGGGAAAGTTTTCATACGTTAAGGCTGGCAATTGCACTGGTAACTCGTCACCCTGCCAATCTGTGTTAGCAACATTGATAAGCTCAGAAGGTTTGTCGAGATCGTCAAACAACCAAACGGAAACCCGAGTGACGTCTAAGGTAAGCTTACCTTCATCTAGTAAATCAATCAGGAAGCTTTGAAATGTTCCCGATACATCAAGCTCCTGCGAACTGAGCCGCCTAAGCCTCTGAGTGACATTGCTAAAGTTCTTCAACATAATACGAAGATTTTATTCTTTTCTGCTAGCATAACGCGCCATAATTTTTAAGCATAGTCTTAAATACTAGAATTAACCTATGTTTAGGAATATTTTCACACGATTATGTAAGAAATAAGAATATAAGTAGAGCAATCCGTAAAGGAGGTAATGCTAAAAGGTAATAAGCCTGAGATTATTAAAGTGGCACGAGGCCACTTTATTCGTTGGATTATTTAATATATTTTGCGAGGTACTTTTTAAATACGGGATCTGACATTGCCAATTGTCGTTGCTCATCCATGATTTCTTTAAGCAAAGACTCCGATGTCAGAGGGTTTGCCAAAACCACTCGGAATACTACCGTAGGTTGGCGGTCATATTGCTCTGGTGTTAAGCGTGTTCGAGAAACAAAAGAGCGGCCCGCTTCACGCTGACGCTTTTGCATGCTTGCAGTAAAACGGTTGAGTGCGGCATAAATCTCTATCTTTTCTTGTTCATCCGCTTGTGCGATTGCCGCTTTTATTTGCTCAGGTACATAGCGATAAGTAAGCAAACATAGCTCAGGTTCAGAGATCAGCTCAAAATCAGGGGTTTGTTTAATTAGTTCAGCAAAATACCGTGCCTTTTCAATCCCTTTATCAATGAGCATCTCATAGCCTTGACGACCAATGACACGCAGACATGCGTGCACTAACATCGCCATACCAGGACGACTCCCCTCTAAAGTATGACTACCCAGATCTTTTGAGCCCTTCCGTAAAATGTATTCGGCATGATGTTCGATTGCATCAGATGCTGCAGGGTCTTTAAATAGCACCATACCCGCCCCCATAGGCACATACATTTGCTTGTGCGCATCTATGGTTATTGAATCTGCTCGCTCCACCCCTTTAAGAAGGTGGCGATTGTTATTCGATAGTAGTGTTGCTCCACCCCAAGCGGCGTCAACATGAAAGTGACAATTGAGCTCTTCGGCTAAATCAGCCATCTCTTCTAACGGGTCAATATTACCCGTTTCGGTCGTCCCAGCAACACCAACTAAAGCCAGTACTTTAATCCCTTGTGCTTCAAGCTCATGAGCTTTAGCTCGCATGACATCAACATCAACCTTATTGTTGCCAGCTGTTTTGATTGATATGAAGTTATCGCGGCCAATACCTAGCACATCTGCGGCCTTACCTAGTGAATAATGGCCTCTTTCAGAAACTAATACCGCTAATCCTCGGTAGCCATAATGAAGCATCGCGGCCACAATACCCGATGCACCAATGCCCTTAAATTCACCATCCGCTTTTAATAAGCGGTTTCTTGCTATCCAAAGCGCGGTTATATTGGCAATTGTGCCACCAGAACAAAAAGCACCAAGTGACGTTTTTGCGCTATGCATCCACTTATCGTAGAAAGCATCATCGCTGCCGTAAACCAAGTGATGCATCATTCCCAACACTTGACGTTCAAGTGGAGTAAAGGCTTTTGACGTTTCAATTTTGACTAGGTTCTGATTGAGTCCCACCATCAACTTCGACAGAGGCAACACAAAATGCGGTAAAGCTGATGTCATATGCCCAATAAAACTTGGGGCTGCGGTATGCACTGAGTGGGCAACTAATTGCTCCATGATATCTTGCGCATAGTCTGAGACAAACATCGGCACTTCGGGGATCACCGCCGACTGAAAGTCTTTTTCAACTTCGTGCAGTGGCTTTTCGATTGCCGCAATATTCTCATTTAAAAAGCCAGCCAAATTGCTCGAGATTTCTTGCTCGATTCTGCTTAAAGTTGAATCAGGCGCCTCAGGCACGGTAAATATACGCATTAAGCTTTCTTCAGACGCAACGGCGCAACGCTTTGGACCCATCAATACTACCTAAACATCAAACGGTGCAGTAGCCTATCTACCCATTGTAGAAATTGAGTAGATACAAATTGCACAAGAGATTGTGATACATGAAATGGCTAACTTTACTGTAAAGAAAGGGAATTGTCTTCTATTGTCTAGTTAAAATTCATGAAACATTGACAATTTTATGAAAACCCAACGAAAGTTCAGTGAAAAATCCCTCAGTATTCTGGCGTTTCTATTTTACATTCTCGTCAAAAATAAGGTATAAAATGGGGACATAAACCCAGCAAAACGGTATATTGCCGACTTGCCCGCAACAATGCATTTTATTGATCATTGGAGAAAAAGTTTTTTGCTTTATTTCTTCTCAAGACGTCAATTTATGTTGTATTGTTTATATTATGTAACAAAGCAGCCACCACGCTTACGCCAGTTAGGCATTTTATCGTTGTTAGATAACGATATTGTGGATAAAGGATTATCATGAATACTCGGAGTATCGCTCAACCACTCAAAGCTAAATCTAGGCAGCCTACAGCAAAAGCAACTCAGCTTTTAGGGCTCACAGGTTACACTTCACGACTCCCAGTTGCTTGGCTCGTTTTAGCCTCTTTTATCTTTTTAGCTGCCCTATCGATTTATGTTATCGCCAACTATTACGATACGCGCCGCGATATCATGGCGAGGATCGACGCCCAGTTAATCAATGCAGCCACCAGCGCCAACGTCATTGTAGGTAAAAAATATCACGAGTCACCAGAACACATAACCCCTGCCGAATTTAAGCAAAAAAGTCATGCCCTCACAGAGCTTGCCCGTGCTCTAAATGTTGAATACGTCTATACCATGGTGCTTAAGCCACCTTATGTGCACTTTACCGCGTCCAGTTACACCCGAGAAGATCTTAAACTCAACAGACTTACACGTTATCAAGATGTTTATTCCGAGGCTTCGATTACCCTAAAAAGCGCCTTTCACTCTACCGAACCTGTGTTTGAAATCGCCAAAGACAAATGGGGTCACTTTAAAAGTGTATTTATTCCTTTTGTACTACCCGATGGCACTACTTATATAGCAGGTGCTGACTTAACCATTCACGATTTAGAAAGTCGGTTACAAGAAAGTGTAATGGATGCCGCCATTGACGCTAGCTTCTTCTTTGTGATGTTTTTGGTTGTCGTGAGCTTGTACTTTATGTACTACAAGAAGACCTTAACAACAGATAGTCGCACCGGATTTGGCAACCGAATCGCCCTTGAGCAAGCACTTAAATATTCTAAATCGCAACACCTATGCTTAAGCGTGGTGTGGGTTAAAGAGCTTGAGGATATCATTAGCTTCTATGGCACGGAAGTCGGCGATAACGTGATGGCAAAAGTCATGAGTTACTTTAGCGAATTTACCCATCCGTTTGAGGTTTATCGCCTTACTACCTCTAAAATTGCACTAGTTACCAGTATCGAAAACGGTGAGCATTATTTGGCGAACTTAACCGAGTCATTCCCTTGTGCAAAACCCATATACGACGCGCCGCATTTATACGTTAATTTGTGTGCGGGTGTTGCTAAAGGCAATTGCTCGCTGTTACTTGAAAATGCCTTTCTCGCGCTACGTCAGGCTCAACAGCAAAATACCCAAGTGTGTTATTTTGATTCTCAGCTACAAATAAATCCTCAGCAACAATCAAAAAATCTCCATCTCACCCGGTTACTGCAAAGCGCGTGTGAATCAGACCGCATCATTCCTTTCTTTACGCCGCGTAAAGCTTGTCATGATCATGCTGACATTCAGTACCATTGCACGGCACGCGTCCTTAACGAGCGTGGCGCTATCATCGACGCCGAACATTTTTACCCAGTGATGAAGCAACCAAAACTCCGCGCCCAAATTAGCATGAAGCTACTTGAGTTATGCGTCACCCGTTTTCGTAAATCAAACCATGCTTGGAGCATGCAATTAAGCCACAGTGAAATCTCGGATGCGGAATATTTTGAATATATCAGCCAGATCCTACGCCGTTACCCGCAGCCGCAGCTCATCACATTTGAGTTTAATGAAACAGATGTGCTCAAAAACTTTAGCGATATGAGCTTAATGATGCAGTCGTTAAAAGCAAAAGGTGCAAATGTTGCGGTAACGGGTGTGAATAGCGGTTTTCTTACCATCAACCGGATCTTAAAACTCCCACTAGATGCCATTTGTTTAGAAGCCAGTATTTGTGAAAACTTGGATGAAGATGAGATGCTGCTGAGCTCTATTGAATATCTTGCAAGTCATTGTAATGCCAAGCGGATCGACTTGATTGTACCCTGTGTTGCCACCAGCAAACAGGCAAAACAATTGGAAGCAGCAGGCGTTGCAAGATTAGAAGGTAGCTGGATAGGAAAAGCAAGCGGCCATCTTTAAGCCGCTTTTATCAATTTGAAGTGCAAGTCTACAATGGGTTAAATTAAAGCGTTACGACTAACCGGGTACTTGATTGACCACTTGCCCAATACTTACGCTCAAAGGGTGTAATAGCCTCATTACTTTCGTAGGCTTCCACTTCAGCATCAACGCCGCTAAGCGCCAAAGCTCTGGCAAATTCTTGTACATAAATATCCCAATTACTGCGCAGCTCCAACTTACCACCTAACTTGACGATAAAGGGGAACACCGCGCTACCATGCCAGCGTCTTTGAATATGTTTAGCTTTCGGCCACGGATTAGGATACAGCAAATAATGGTGAGTTGGCTGCCAATCGGCTTCCAACGCTAATCGCCAAAAGTCATTGAGATCGGCTTGCACCAAAATATATTGGCCTTGTTCCGTTTGTTTATATTCAACATCGTGTTTATCTAGTCGATGCGCAGACTTGTCGATGCCAATTACCAAGGCATCAGGATGTCGCTTCGCCAAATTTGCAGTACTTTCACCAACACCACAACATGAGTCCAAAATAATCGGTCCATTAAAGGCCTGCACTCGTGCGTTAACCTCATCGAAAGCACTTTGTGTATGTGCCGCAATGGGTTTTTTAAACTCAGCGGTTAGATGCTTAGTAACGATTTCATCGAGCTTTTCGTGTAGCCCTTGTTGATTAGTGGTGATACTACGAGAGTTTGCTTCTGTCATAACCAGTCATTATTAAGGGGGAATGGTAAGGATTTTACCTGAAATAACGCAAGAACGCTGCAATTGATGGCAGCGCTCATTCTTTATTCTGCGGTTAGTGTCTTAGTCCAACACCGCGTTTAATTAAGTGCAGTGACAACCAAAATAAACCACATATAAATATACCTAATACCGTAAAGGCGACGCCAATATCAACGTCCGAAACACCTAAAAAGCCAAAACGGAAGGCATTTACCATATAAATGATTGGATTTACCTGCGACACACCTTGCCAAAACTCCGGCAGTAATGTGATTGAGTAAAATACACCACCAAGGTAAGTCAGAGGTGTCAGCACAAAAGTCGGAATAATACTAATATCGTCAAAACTGTTGGCAAACACCGCATTGATCAAACCGCCTAATGCAAATACGGCTGACGTTAAAATAACCGTGATGACGATAACCGCTAGGTTGTGAATTTGAATATCCACAAAAAACAGACTGACGATAGTAACAATAAGCCCGACCAGCATGCCTCGCGCCATACCACCGCCCATATAGCCAAGTACAATAATATAGTTAGGCACAGGTGCAACGAGTAGTTCTTCAATGCTCTTTTGAAACTTGGTGGAATAAAAACTCGAGGCAACATTAGAATAGGAGTTGGTGATCACCGACATCATGATTAAGCCAGGTACAATAAACTCCATGTAGCTAAAGCCCCCCATCTCACCAATGCGCGAGCCGATTAAACTGCCAAATATCACAAAATAAAGTGTCATGGTGATCGCTGGCGGTACTAAGGTTTGCACCCAAATACGTAAAAACCGAATACACTCTTTTATCCAAATACTTTTTAACGCGACGCCATATTTCAACACGATTATGCCCCTCTCCCCTGCTCCAATAAGCCAACAAACAACTCTTCTAAACGGTTAGCTTTGTTACGCATACTTAATACTTGATTACCTTGCTCTGTGAGCTGTGTGAACACCCCATTGAGCCCTTGCGACTTAGCTACTTCTACCTCAATAGTATGGTCATCAACGGTGGTAAATTGGTAACCATCGAGTGCCACAGGCTGCATGGGCGGCTTAAGATCAAGTACAAACGTTTCTTTGTCTAACTTTGCGAGTAATGCCTTGATGGTCGTGTGCTCAACAATCGTGCCTTTATCGATAATCGCAATATTACGGCACAACAGCTCTGCCTCTTCTAAGTAATGTGTTGTGAGTATGATCGTTACGCCTTGCTTATTAATTTCACGTAAAAAGTCCCACATAGAACGGCGTAGTTCAATGTCCACACCAGCGGTAGGTTCATCCAAAATAAGAAGCTTAGGCTCATGCATCAATGCTCTTGCAATCATCAAGCGACGCTTCATACCGCCGGATAACGTGCGAGCTTGCTTATCTTTTTTCTCAAATAATCCCAGCTGCTTGAGATACTTCTCGGCTCGCTGGTGCGCTACGTCTCTTGGCACACCATAATAGCCCGCCTGAGTCACTAGAATTTGGTTTAGCGTCTCGAATTGGCTAAAGTTGAACTCCTGTGGTACTAAACCTAAGTTCGACTTAGCGTCTTCCAAATGAGTATCAATACTATGACCAAAAACCTCGACGCTGCCTTGGGTCTTATTCACCAAAGAGGCAATAACCCCTATCGTGGTAGATTTACCCGCCCCATTTGGACCAAGCAATGCGAAGAAGTCCCCTTCTTGAACTTCGAGATCAATACCTTTAACGGCTTCGACGCCGTTACTATAAACTTTTTTTAACCCTTTGATGTTCAGTGCTATTGTCATACTTTATTATTCTCCATAACCCCAGCGCTTAGCTAAGGTATGCTCGATGTGTAGATGATCTAAAATACGGGCCACCATAAAGTCGACCAAATCGTCGATACTTTGTGGCTGATGATAAAAACCAGGCGCTGCAGGCATGATAGTCACCCCCAAGCGGCTAAGCTTGAGCATGTTTTCAAGATGAATTGGACTAAAGGGAGTCTCGCGCGGCACTAATATTAATTGGCCACGTTCTTTGATCACCACATCTGCTGCACGCTCAAGCAAATTATCAGATGCCCCAAGTGCAATGGCTGACACACTTCCCGCGCTACACGGACACACCACCATCTGCTTGGGTGCCGCCGAGCCAGATGCCACAGGGCTAAACCAGTTATCTTTACCAAATACCTGAATTTGCTTTTCTTTAGCACAGAAAAGCGCCTGTAGTTGCTCCGTTGCTTTTTGTTCGTTACCAGAGAGTTTTAGATTGGACTCAGTATCCAGCACCACTCTGGCTGCGCTCGAGATTAGCACGTAAACTTGATAGTTTAACGACACCAATACCTCGAGTAATCTCAGTCCGTAAGGGGCGCCCGACGCACCACTAAAGGCCAGCGTAATTGGCCCATTAAATGTTTGTTCTGACATAGTGATTACTTTTTCAATGCAGTTAAAAGTTTGTCGTGGATGCCACCAAAACCACCATTACTCATGATTAGCACATGTTGGTTTGGTGCTTGATTTGTCACAACCTGTGCGACAATCTCATCTACGCTTGCAAAACACTGACGACCCGCGGCTTCGGCTTGTGCTTTAAGAGACCAAGATAAGCCATCTGGTTCGAATAGATACACTTCATCTGCAACATCAAGTGATTGCAATAAGGTTTCTTGATGAATGCCCAGCTTCATCGTATTTGAGCGCGGCTCTAAAATAGCAATGATAGGTGCATCTCCAACTTTGGCTCTAAGCCCTGCTAGGGTCGTTGCTATTGCCGTGGGGTGATGCGCAAAGTCATCATAGACAGTAACGCCATTGACCTCCCCTTTGACTTCCATCCGGCGTTTGGGAGAAATAAATTGCCCTAGCGCTTCGATACTCACCTCGATTGGAATGCCCACATGTCTTGCCGCCGCAATCGCCATCATGGCATTTTTGACATTATGCACACCAATCGCTTGCCAATTTACTTCGCCTTTTTCTTCGCCTTCAAATAACACTGTAAAGCGAGAGCCATCAGCCTTGAGCAAGTTATACGACCATTCTTTACCAAGCGATTCCTGCTCGCTCCAAAAGCCGCGTTCAATAACGTTTTGTAGCGCAGTATCATTCGCTGGATATACGGCTTTACCTTGGCTGGGTAGCGTGCGAATTAAATGATGAAACTGGGTTTGAATGGCATTTAAATCTGGAAAAATATCAGCATGATCATATTCAAGATTATTAAGTATTAACGTGCGAGGTAAGTAATGGACAAACTTGCTGCGCTTATCGAAAAACGCCGTATCGTATTCGTCGGCTTCGATAACAAAGAATGGCGTATCTGAGGTGCGCGCCGACACACCAAAGTTTTGCACTATGCCACCAATCAAAAAGCCCGGACGCAATCCTGCGTATTCGAGTAACCACGCTAACATGCTTGCAGTGGTTGTTTTGCCATGCGTACCGGCCACAGCCAACACCCATGACTGGCGTAAAACATGGTCTTTTAACCATTCAGGGCCTGAGGTATAACGCATACCTTTTTCTAAAACATATTCAACGCACGGATTACCACGGCTCATGGCATTGCCGATGATCACCACATCAGGCTCAACATCGATGAGCTGCTTAGGGTCGTACCCTTGAGTTAGTTCAATACCGAGTGATTCAAGTTGTGTACTCATCGGCGGGTAAACATTGAGATCTGAACCAGTGACTTTGTGCCCCAATGATTGAGCGATGGCTGCGATCCCGCCCATAAAGGTACCGCAAATCCCTAAAATATGTACGTGCATGATGTTAGCGTTCTTTATTATTTCATTGCTGTTTAGATTAACATACTCAGCTTATTGGTGGCTGACTTTATTGTTGAATCTCATGCACCAGTATTATTCTTTATTTTAAAGTGGGTGGTGTGAGCACGTGCTCAAGGGTTTGTCATGCTTAAAGATGTGTCGCGCTAAAGCGCGACCTACGGCTGGTATGTGCGTGCCATGTAAAATGGAGCGTTGTGGTAAAGGTTTGTCGCGCTAAAGCGCGACCTACGGTTGGTGTGCGTGCCGTGTAAAATCGAGCGTTGTGGTAAAGGTTTGTCGCGCTAAAGCGCGACCTACGGTTGGTGTACGTGCCGTGTAAAATCGAGCGTTGTGGTAAAGGTTTGTCGCGCTAAAGCACGACCTACGATGCGGTAGCGGCCGACCACACACCTTTTTCAATGCCTTGTTGTACCATCAAAGTCAGCGCTTTTTCTATCGCTTGGGTTACACAAATGTGCATTGGTTCATTATCGCTAAAACCCGCTTCGGCTTCAGCCAAACGCTTATAACTTACATAGCGGAAAAACCCTGCCCGAACCTCCATGGATAGCACCTTTTTGCTACTCGCGACAGAAAGCAGCACTTGCCCGGTACGAACATCAACTGCGCGCATATAAATAGAGATAACATCCTCACGATAAAGCTCAGATGCACCTATGCCGAAATACTCCATACCTAAACCGCCTGTGCGGATATTAGAGTCATAGCTGATGATCCCGCCTTCTAAAATGATCTTTGCAGTCATTAAAGGTGGCAAAGCATTTGTGTCATTATCATCACTTGCTGCACGAATAATTTTGCGCTCAGTCAGCAGGTTTTGCAGTCCTTCACGTTCTACCGGAATAAACCAATCGGTTTCGTGTAGTGCCTGCATTAAAATAGAGTTAGCACCTTGAGTCACCGCTGTTGAAAATGAACTTACATTATCTTGTGGTTTGTATTGCCCAGTTTGGTCGCGAAACGAATAAACAGAAACGGGAATTCGCCCTTTCGGTGTAGGTAAGTTTTTTAGTTCTGCAAAGGTTTCGGTGTCAGTCAGCTCAATTGCTACACTTTGCGAAGGTGGCAATACGCGAGACATGCTAGAACAACCGCCAAGCAGTAATAAAAATACCAATAAAATTACGCGGAGCATTTAATATCCTCCACCAGCCGATGAGGCAAATCTGGGTACCTCTAGAATGGTTTCTTCACCCGATGCTGTGTTTGTTATTCTAACCGTAATGGTGTCGGGTGTACTGGTGATCACTTGAATTTGATAATCACCACTCATAAAGGTCGCGTCTTGGTTAAAGATACTGTCTTGAATATCTTCACCAAACGCCACATCCGTGATTTCTCTTACCAAACGGTTGAGATACGTACGCTCAAGTGATTCTTGAAACTTTTCGTCATAGGTTTTTTCTATGATAGGTGCTCTATGTTTATTTTGAGATTGTGCTTTACTAAGTAACATATTGGCATTTAACGGATTACCACCAAATGCAGGGTTAATTGGTTTATATACAAGCTCAGTCGCTGTCACATGAGCACTACCAAGTAGTATTAAACCAGCGAACATGATTGTTGTTTTTATTGTTGTCATTTTACCACCCGCTCGCTGCTAGATCTTCAGAGCCATTCTGTTGATATTGTTCTCTCGCCATCGCGTCCATAATGGTGAAAATAGCAGTCTCGACTCGTTCATCAACGGAGCCGCCCCTTCTTCCCATAGCTGTTGCGTACACTGCGCGACTGTTCATTAATACCTCTAACCGAGTGCCAGCTCTTGGCAAAACCGTTTCTTTAACCGTGATATTAATTCCCGAGGTGTTAGGAACATCTCTCCACAGCTGTGAAAATTGAAAGTAAAACTGGTGACCAAATCGGCTAATACTCTGATCCATCACTAAACCATCAATTTCTACATCTTCTTGTGCACTCAGTGAAAACGTAGAAACGAGCATAGCGCTCAAGAGTGTTATTATTCTTATCATTATTTGTTTACTCACGGCGTAGAATGTCTTTGCTGACGAGATTCACATTGATGTTTTGGTTAGCTGAATAGTACAAAATATGGGGGCTGGTTTTGCCCCCTATCTAAATTACTTAGTTATTGCTGAGTGATAGTCGCAACGTTGTTGTCACCAACCTGAGTTACGGTAATGTTTTGACCACTACCTGTAATTCCACCTTGGACTAAGTTGCCATCACCAATTTGGCTTACTGTAAACGCATTATCATCGCCATTGATAATGAATGCTTCTGAGCCCATACCCATCACAAAGTTGTTGCTACCATTTTGTGTGATGTCTAGCATATTGCGGCTGCCTTCAAGCATCAGATCAATCGCGTTGAACTCGCCAGACTGCGCAATATCTACTTGGTTTGAGCTACTATCAAATACGCTGCTCATTGTCACAACAACACCATTGCCTGTGCCACTTTGAGAAATATCAACTGCGTTATCATTACTTGCCAAGCTAACATCAGGATAAGATGACTGCACCACAGCCTCGTTTTCATCACCCGTTTGGGTAACATCAACATCATTATCACTACCGTTGAAGTTCGCAATGTGTGCGATGTTCGCATCACCTACTTGAGTTGCTGAAAATTCATTGTTCTCGCCAGCAACCCCAAGATACATCTCGTTACCATTACCGATTTGCATCGCAGTAAATTCGTTATTATCACCGATCACGTCTGCTTGGGCTTTGTTCTCGTCGCCACGTTGTTCAGTCATCACTTCGTTGTCGTTACCAACTAATAAATCTGACGCGAAGGTGTTAGTTGAGCCTTCCTGATCGATACTAAGCTCGTTATTGTCTCCAGTAATTTCAAATACGTTAACCGTATTGCTATCACCTTCCGATTGCTCGATCTCAACTTGGTTGTCATCACCAATCACAGTCTCTACAGAGATAACATTGAAGTTGCCGCTTTGGCTCGATTCAATTTCGTTTTCATTACCTTGTAGACTAACTACTTTGTATTGGTTGTATACACCATCTTGATCTAAGGTGATTTGGTTCATGTCACCTTGTACCGACTCAAGTGTCGCTTCGTTCCACGTACCTGTTTGTGTCGCTGTTACTTCGTTTTGGCTACCTTGCATATTTAGGTTGTAGAACCATTGGCCGCCAGAACCTTGAGATACTGTAATAGTATTTTGATCGCCATTAATCACATTGATGGCTTCGTTGTTAATCCCAAGGATCCCGCTACCTGATTGCTGAATGTCAATCGCGTTATCATCACCAGTAACCTCAGTTAATGCGCCGTTAGATTCACCATCTTGGCTATATACTTGGTTATTGTTATTTCCGGTGGTCGTAATAATAGCGACGTTACCAGTACCATTCTGATCGGCCTCAGTAATATTGTTGTCGCCAATCGTAGTCACATCTGTCAGGTTAGAAGTACCCAGTTGCACCGAAGCTAACTCGTTACCACCTTGGCTACCTGACGTTTGTGAAAGTTTGAGTTCGTTACTTGTTCCACTTGCACGCTCCACTTGTGAAAGTGCAGAAGTTGAAAGTGGTTTATTATCTGATTTTGCCTCAGCATGTGCTGTAACTGAATGTGTTAGTGCAAGCGCGATAGCGCAACTTACGATTGATTTTGAAAACTTCACACTGTTCTCCTTAGAGATTTATTATATTATTTTTCAATTAAGTGAGCGGTGCAGGCATTGAGTTGTTGCCGAACTCAGCCAACTGCAACTTTCCACTTAACTAACGTCCTGTTATGACTCATTACTCCTGAGTCGCTCCCACCTGTGCCAGTTACCAGAGTGTTACATTTTTAGTGAAAAACATAATCTATATCAAAGTCAGCAAATTCATATGTTGAAATAATATATTTTATTACGTCTTGTCACCTTTAACTCTAAGATGGGAACAACTGAAGATAAATAAGAAGATTTTATGAAAAAAATACTCCATTGTTTTCAATAAGGTATAGGGGTAAACTCACACAAAATTACGAATAAAATATGGAGGTACAAAAAAAGTATGACTAAAGTTCAATCGTACCCATATCCACTCACCCCATAAAAAAGAACCAAATAATCTATTCCAAAAATTAAAAATCAGTAAAAAAAACTGATTTTATTAATTAACTCTTTTTTTACATTGCACTGCTCAATATCTGGGTCTAGGTTTTAAGACGTTGCCAAAAAGACCACAGCCACTACCAGAAAAACTACCAACCCAAAAATTGTGTATTGATGGATACGCTTGAAATTAAAAAGGTTATTAATATGAGATCTAAACTTTCTGCATTGTCTTTGGCTTTGCTTCCTGTACTTGCTTTCACTTCTCAAGCAGCTGTTCAAATCGAAACTACAACAGCAACCGCAGATGACAGCATCTTAGTTGTGTTTAAAGAAAACACTTCTGCTGCACTTCGTGCCAATGCAAGAAACCTTGTAAAAGCCAAGATGGCGGATTTGAACGCTGATGGCGTAGACGACAAATATCGCAATGTTTTAAAAGGTCGCCTAGCAAACTTTAAACTAGATAGCATCACAGCAAAGCAAGCAATTGAAAAACTAGCTAACCACCCGGCCATTGAATATGTCGAACCTGACTATCAAGTAAAAGCACTTGGAATCCCAGATGATAGTCGTTTTGATGAGCTTTGGGGCATGCATAACACAGGTCAAACAGGTGGTACGGCTAATGCCGATATTGACGCTCCTGAAGCGTGGGATATTACGGTTGGCTCACGTGATGTTATCGTCGGTGTGATCGATACGGGTATTGATTATACCCACCCAGATCTCGCGGCAAACGCATGGCGCAACCCAGGAGAGATCGCTGGAGATGGCATTGATAATGATGGTAACGGCTATATTGATGACGTTCACGGTATTAACGCAATCACAGGCAGTGGCGACCCGATGGACGACCAAGGTCACGGTACACACGTTTCAGGTACTATCGGTGCCTCAGGCAACGACGCTACAGGCGTTGCTGGTGTGAACCATGAAGTCTCAATCGTCGGCTGTAAATTCCTAGATGCATCAGGCTCAGGCTCAACTTCAGATGCGATTGAGTGTATTGACTATATCGTAGCGCTTAAAAATGCCGGTCACAACGTTCGCGTTACTAATAACAGTTGGGGTGGCGGCGGTTTTAGCCAAGCACTCTCTGATGCGATCACTGCAAGTGAAAATGCGGACATCTTATTTGTGGCAGCGGCCGGTAACAGTGCGGTAGATAACGATGTAAACCCTCATTATCCTTCAAGCTACGAGCACGACAGCGTATTCTCTATCGCAAGTACAACCCATACTGACGCGATGTCTTCATTTTCA
This sequence comes from Pseudoalteromonas piscicida, assembly GCF_000238315.3. Taxonomy (NCBI): domain Bacteria; kingdom Pseudomonadati; phylum Pseudomonadota; class Gammaproteobacteria; order Alteromonadales; family Pseudoalteromonadaceae; genus Pseudoalteromonas; species Pseudoalteromonas piscicida. The sequence goes on along the minus strand of NZ_CP011924.1, from coordinate 3,984,181 downwards.
CAATGGGGTCTAACGTCTGTAGATATGGGTGCACCAGGTAGCGCAATTTTATCTACCCTTCCGGGTGGTGGTTACTCAAGCTACTCAGGTACTTCGATGGCGACGCCTCATGTTGCTGGTGCAGCGGCTCTGGTACTTTCTATCAACCCGACACTCACTGCTGTTGAGCTTAAAAACCTACTAATGCAAAGTGGTGATGTTAATGCAGATCTTACAGATAAAACTGTGTCTGGTAAGCGCTTAAATGTGAATCAAGCAGTAATTGATGCAGATCCAGAGCCAGGCTTTAGAGTATCAGCTCGTCCTGCTAATCAAGAAATCACAGCGGGCGATACTGCAACATACGAATTTACTTTTGCTTCAGTCGCTGACTGGCAGGGCACTATTGATTTGTCCGTTACTTCACCAATTGCAGGTGCAACGCTGTCTGCAACTACCGCAATGCCAGGCGATACAGTAACACTGTCTGTACCAACTACAGCTTCAACTCAGTGGGGCGAGTATAGTTTCACGCTTAATGCAACATCTGGCGAGCTTGCGGATCATGAGCAAGTAGGACTGTATGTATTACCTCAAGGATTAAGCGATTTCAGCTATGAGAATACTACCGCGGTAGACATTCCAGATAACGATGCTTCAGGTATTACTTCCGTGATCACTGTAGCTGACACTGTTACTGTATTTGATAGCAATACTATAGTGGATATTACACACACCTACATCGGCGACTTAATTGTTACGCTTACCTCTCCTGCGGGTACAGTGGCAACACTGCACAACCGTCAGGGTGGCGGTGCTGATGACATTAACCAAACCTTTAACTCTGCGGCATTTAATGGTGAGGTTGCAACGGGTGATTGGACATTGTCTGTCTCAGATAATGCAGGTATCGATACAGGTACATTAAACATCTGGACACTAAACTTAACAGGCCTAGGCGAGGCATCACCTCAACCTCCTGTTGCGGGCTTTAGCTTTGCAGCTTCAGGCCTTACCGTGACATTCACTGATGAAAGCCGTGATCCGAATGATGATATCGTTAGCTGGGCATGGGACTTTGGTGATGGCAGCATCAGTACTGACGCAAGCCCAATTCATGAATTTGCAGCATCTGGTGAGTACAGCGTTGCTCTAACGGTGACTGATAGTGAAGGCAACAGCCACACAACCACTCAGTCTGTTGCGGTTAGCACTGATGAGGTTGAGCTATCGCTGGTTCGCGCTAATAAGTCTCGCTTAGGCTTTATCCGCGTAGAGCTTTCATGGCAAGGCAGCAGTGCTGATGAAGTAACGATTTACCGTGATGGTCAAGCACTTGAAACGGTTGCAAACACAGGTAAGTTCAGAGACTTCTCACGTGATTTAGAAGCCACCAGTTACACATATAAAGTATGTCAATCTGGTGAAATCTGCTCAAACGAAATCACAGTTAACTTTTAATTATTCCATATCTAAAGGTTAATTTAAGCCCCGAAAGGGGCTTTTTTATTCCTACTATCCAATTTAAATTTAACGTACGGCCTAAAAATAACCGAATAAAATAGATATGATATATAACCCTATAAGTTACAGATCGCGATAAAAGCAGTTGTAATGCAAGCTAACATCGCTTTGTGAGATAACTACGATACGCCTTCACATTGAACCCATATTCCTGCCGTAAATTCGACTTAATAAAAAATTAAGCCGAATTTTGTGTTTCACTAGATAGAGCCACTAATGTGCAAGATAAAATCAGTTTGGCTTCTTATGTACAGTAACTCTCAATTGAAATATGGAAAAGCGTAGAAAGATCAAAGCTGTAATCTCTAAAATCAGTGCTCATTCAGCTCTCGTCGTTCATGATGTTTTCATTCGCCTAATAGCTTGAACAAAGAGCTCCAAAATAGCGAAAAAGCGAAAAAGCGAAGCAACGGCATAAAATGAAGTATTAGAGTATACTCCTAAATACTATTGAAGAAATTGCAACTTAATCTGGTTTGCAACTTTTGTATGAAGCGCTACAATGCAGGGTGAAAATTGGAAACCAGTCAAAATATGGACTTTTTATGAAAGCAGTTATTCCTGTCGCGGGCCTTGGTACTCGCATGCTCCCAATGACCAAAGCCATTCCTAAAGAAATGTTGCCTTTGGTAGATAAGCCACTCATTCAATATATTGTCAAAGAATGTGTTGCTGCGGGTATTAAAGAAATTGTATTAGTGACTCATTCATCAAAAAATGCAATTGAAAACCATTTTGATACCAGCTTTGAATTGGAAGCAACGCTCGAAAAACGTGTTAAGCGTAAACTTTTAGATGAAGTGCGCTCGATTTGCCCTGAAGACGTTACGATTATGCATGTTCGTCAGGGTGAAGCCAAAGGTCTTGGCCATGCTGTTTTGTGTGCGCAACCTATTGTTGGGGATAATGATTTTGTTGTTGTACTGCCTGATGTCATTTTGGATGAATACACGGCCGATCAGGGAAATGAAAATTTAGCCGCAATGCTATCTCGTTTCAATCAAACGAAAGCTAGCCAAATTATGTTAGAGCCTGTACCACAGCAGGATGTCTGCAAGTATGGTATTGCTGATATCAACGGTCTGTCGCTACGTCCAGGTGAAAGTAGTGCAATAAAGCATATGGTAGAAAAGCCAGCCATAGAAGAAGCTCCTTCTAATCTAGCAGTTGTTGGTCGTTATGTGCTTTCTAAAAATATTTGGCCACTACTAAGAAAAACGCCTGTCGGTGCTGGTGGAGAAATTCAGTTAACCGACGCTATTGATATGTTGATGGAACAGGAAACCGTTGAGGCTTTTCATATGAGCGGTCGTTCGCATGATTGTGGCGACAAGCTTGGTTACCTTAAAGCCATCGTTGAATATGCTATTCGTGATGAGCAATTAGGTGAAGAGTTTTCGCAATTTTTGAAACGCTTTCATCAATTAAGCCTAGCTTCTTAATTTGTCGCGGGGTAAACCCGCTACTACAGGTTTATCCACATTCGTAGCAGCGACTTTAGATCGCGACCTTTTTACTATACGTCGTGATTGTTTAACTGCAATCACCTTAATAAATCACACCCAAATACAAAACCAATATGGATATTCACCTACCCGCGTAACAAGCTTAGCCCTAATTGGATTCTGAATTATATACCTTGCTTGTTCTTTTAAGTCGTCTTCACTTCGAATTAAATGTTCATAATAACCTTTTTGCCATAAGCCAAATACTCCGAAAGAACGTAAACTGGTTGCTACGCGACCTTTTATCGCTCGAATAGAATCTGGTAACTTTAAAGAACCATTTAATTGAATGATTAAGTGAAGATGATCCGGCATTAATACGAAAGCAATGACTTTAAAAAGCTGCCCCTGCTCACAAGCCATGATCGTCTTAGCGGCCTCGGCACAAATCGAAAAGGAGTTAAAGTACGATTTTCTATCTTTGCACGTTAAGGTAATTGCATAGAAATGATTTACGAGTGAGACCCGCTTATTCCTCAAGTTTCGACTTTTGTACATGTTATATCCTTATAACCCTGCATACTTAAAGAATAGAGCTGATTTGAAAGAGAGCAAACTTCAAAAGTATATTGGAATCAACTTTGGCCGCGGGATCCCCCCAGATGCAGGGTTGCGTACATTCGTAGCAGCGACTTTAGGTCGCGATTGCTTTTACGCCTTGTTGACGTCGTGACACTTTTAACAATTTTATGTCGCAATAACCAACCTTGGTCGCGGGATAAACCCGCTGCTACAGGTTTATCCACATTCGTAGCAGCGACTTTACGTCGCGATTGTTTTCATGCCTTTACATCGCGGGATAAACCCGCTGCTACAGGTTTGTGTACATTCGTAGCAGCGACTTTACATCGCGATTGTTTTCACGCCTTCACGTCACGAGATAAACCCTAAGCTACCGATACACATCGCTTTTTTCAATTACTTCAATATCATAACCATCAGGATCTTTAATAAAAAAGAATCTTGCTATTAATACATTTTGATTATAAAAATCTTTGATTTCTTTAGGGCAATAACTATTCTCTTGAGCCTTGCTGTAGATAGCCTGCAAGCTATCCGTGGCGAAAGCCAAATGCCCATAGCCATTACCGATTGTATAATCTACAGTGGTGTCATGATTCCAAGTTAGCTCCAATTCAAACGAAGTTTCATCGTTGCCAAGATAGATAAGAG